>JAYUTD010000289.1:0-11221 GCA_043755305.1 Saprospiraceae bacterium | reverse complement strand
AACCTGTGGTTAGAATTTACGCACAAACTCCTTCTGTTGCACAGAGTAGAATTTTGCTAGATGCGGCTAAAGGTACTTTGATAGGTTAACAATAATATGCCCTTAGACACGTTTTTAGAATAAAGTTATAAAAATCAAGAAATGCGGATTTTTTCACAAGGGATATCGATATTGTTTCACCCACTCTTTATGTCTGCATATTTTTTATTGGTTTTATATATACTCAATCCCATTTTTATTGACATCGATGATAAGACGGCTGTATTGTTTATAATTCAGCTACTTGCAGCTACTATAGTTTTTCCAACGGTTTCTATATTTATGATGAAGGGCCTTGGTTTTATAGATTCTGTAGAGATGAAAGACCATAAAGAAAGAGTAGGTCCATTATTGATTACATCTATATTTTACATATGGATGTACCTTAATTTTAAGAGAAGCAGTTATGTACCTGATTACATTACATACTTTCTGTTGGGTTCCACCATTTCTTTATTTGTAAGTTTTTTTATTACCCTTTTTTATAAAATTAGCCTACATGCCGTTGCAATTGTAGGACTGATTTGCGGGGTTTATATAGTCAAGACAAAATATTTTTTTTATGAGTTTGTAATGTCATTTTTGGATAAAACATACGTTATCAATGCAGACCTGTTGATCTTATTTTTAATATTAATATGTGGCTTGATAGGCACTAGTAGACTTTATTTAAAAGATCATACAACTTCTCAAATTTATACTGGCTATGCTGTAGGATTAGCATCAATGCTTATTGCCTTTAAAGTCTTTTTTTAAAAATGTTTTAGTTATTGAATACTTAGTAATTCTAAATACTTTATTGATTGTTTGTTAGTATTTGCTGAATGAAAAGTGATTTTTTACACTTTCATTATTTCTTTTTCTTTAGCATCTACATATTTGTTAACTTGTTCTGTATGCTCTTCAACATATTTTTGAATCTCTGTTTCTTTCTTTTTGCCAATATCTTCAGCAAGGCCATTTTTGACTTCCTTTCTTATATGTTCCATCAATTTTTGTCTAATGGTTCTCACAGAGACTTTAGCCTCTTCACCTATAGATTTGCAATTTTTCACAAGAGTAATCCTTCGCTCTTCTGTCAAAGGAGGAATTGTCAATAAGATCACGTCGCCATTATTCATTGGTGTAATGCCAAGGTTTGCTTCAAAAATAGCTCTTTCAATTGCTGCAAGCATTTTCTTTTCCCATGGCTGAATAGAAATAGTGCGTGCATCGGAAGCCTGGACATTTGCTATTTGTGATAAGGGCGTAGGAGATCCATAATAATCTATCAATAGACCAGTAACAAGATCCGGATTAGCTCTTCCTGCTCTTACCTTGGCCAATTCTTCATTTAAATGGGTAAGACTTTTGTCCATTTGGTCATAACCAACCCTTAAAAAAACATCTAATTCTGTACTCATAAAATAATTAATTATCTCTATTTAAAAAATTCAGTAAGAAATACACAAACATAACCAAAGCTCCAAGGGCTTGAGCTACATAAGTCATAGCTGCCCACCACAGTGCGTCCTTGGCACCATTGTATTCAGCATCAACAGCTACCCCGGATTCGTCAAGCCATACCAAAGCTCTTTTGCTTGCATCAAATTCTACAGGCAAAGTGATCAAACTAAACAATGCCGTTACTCCAAAGGTAAGGGTCAAAGCCAGCATCAAGATATTGCCACCAATACCTGCTCCAATGCCAATCATGGCACCCATAAATAAGAATTGCTGAGCTCGGCTAGATATGCTTACTATTGGCACAAGACTTGACCGCATTTGAAGCAAACTGTAAGAAGTATCATGTTGTACTGCATGGCCACACTCATGGGCAGCCACTGCTGCTGCGGCAATATTGCTTCCTCTAAATACATTTGGGGATAAAGCGACTGTCTTGGTTTGTGGATTGTAATGGTCTGATAATACACCTTGACCTTCTATTACTTGCACGTCGTTGATGTTATAGTACCGAAGCATAGTCTGAGCTACCTGGGCACCTGTCATCCCGCTTCTGGTTCCAAATTTGCTATAATGCTCAAATTTAGATTTTAGTCTTGAACTTACAAAAAAACCTAATAGAGTAAAACTACCTAATATTATATAGTACATTACCATAATAAAAATTCATTTATATCTTTTCAAATCCTGTATATCTTATTAAAACAGCAGGAATGTCAATTCCATCACTTTTTTGAAAATTTTCCAATATAGATGCAAATATTCTGGCTAAAGCAAGCGCACTTCCATTCAATGTATGTGCCAATTTATTTTTGCCGTCTTCGTCCTTATATCTTAGCATCATTCTATTTGCCTGAAAACTTTCAAAATTTGATACTGAACTTACTTCAAGCCACCTTTTTTGTGCAGCTGAGTAAACTTCAAAATCAAAAGTCAAAGCTGAATTAAATCCCATATCACCACCACATAAACGCAAAATTCTGTACGGTAGTTCCAATTTTATAAGCAGTCCTTCTACATGTGCTACCATGTTCATTAAGGTGTCATAAGATTTATCTGGATGCTCAATTTGTACGATTTCAATTTTATCAAATTGATGCACTCTATTCAATCCTTTAACGTCGGCTCCATACGACCCGGCTTCACGCCTAAAACAAGGCGTATACGCTGTAAGTTTTATTGGTAAATCTTCTTTAGCAATCAAAGCGTCTCTGTACAGATTTGTTACAGGTACTTCTGCTGTAGGGATGAGGTATAGGTCATCTTTTTCACAATAATACATTTGGCCTTCTTTGTCAGGCAATTGGCCAGTGCCTCTTGCACTATTCTTATTGACAAGCAATGGTGGTATGATCTCAAGATAGCCAGCCGCAGTAGCCTCATCCAGGAAGAAAGAAATGAGCGCACGCTGTAATTTTGCACCTTTTCCTTTATATACAGGAAAGCCTGCACCTGTCAAATGCACACCATCACTTAAACTAAATAAGCTATATTTTTCAGCAAGCTCCCAATGAGGTAAAGCCCCTTCATGCAATTGGGGTAAATCTTTTTCCCAGGCCTTAAAGACTTCATTGTCCTCTGCTACTTTGCCAAACGGCACTGATATGTGAGGTACATTGGGCAATGCCAGGAGCGTGGCTTCGATCCTTTCTTTTATCTCTTTGTGCTTTTGCTCATCATTTTTCATTCCTTCTTTGATCGAAGAAACGTTTTCTTTTAAAGCATTTGCTTCAATAGTATTTCCTTGTTTGAACAAATCGCCTATGTCTTTGGCCAAAGTATTCAATGTTGATTGACTGGTGTCTAAAACAGTTTGAAGTATTTTTCTTTCATCATCTAAAGCGATAATAATATCTAGTTCTGCAATGCTTTCTTCAGAAAGATTTCTTTTTTTAAATCCTTCTATTATTCTGTCTTTTTGATTCCTTATGGTACTTAATTCAAGCATGATAATTTACATATTTAAAATATAAAGATTGTAAGACTTATTAGAATAAAATAGTAATAAAACTAAGTTGTAATTGCCTACAATCCATAAAAAAGATGGCTTTTAATCTTAAAAAAAAAGATAATGAGTTAATAATCAATAATATAGTATAAAATTGTACTAAAAATGAGATTTTCAAATAAGTTGCAAATATAGTGTTTTGTATTTCAAAAAAATAATTGTATTTTTGCATCGTTAAGTACTTTGAGTCCCACTTTGCTTAACTCCTACTTTTAAAATTTTACTATAACAACTTAATTATTCACATCTTTAGAAACCTCTAAAGAAAAATCAAATTTAAAATATGTACGATATTTTGCAACTCAACGAGATGTTGGTTCCTGAGCTAAAAGATGTTGCTGAAAAACTAAACATTGACGGATTTAAAAAACTTACAAAACAAGACCTTATATATAAAATTCTCGACGAACAAGCTCTAGCCAATAAGTCTAAAACATCTGAACCTAGAGGTACTGATGAATCTGAAAGGAAAGAAGACAAACGATCTGCAGGCAGGCCCAAAAAAGAAGAGGGGGCTCCAATTAAACAAGTTAAAATTCCAAAACCAATTAAAAAAGAAGTTGGCATCGTGCAAGAAGCTAAAGTAGAGCATACAATTAAAGAAGAGAAAAAAAGAGAAAAAATAGTACCGCCTCAAAAATCAGCACCGAGTAATTTTCAGAACAAAGATAAACATAAAGACTCCATTGCTCCACTACCTATTGCCACTATAGAAGATAATAATAATAAGGAAGAGGTAGAAGCTCAACCTAAGAATCAGGAACCAAGACCAAAGCAACATGAAAGACTGCAAGAAAATAGACCGGCAGAAAGAAATGATCGGCCTAGAGACAGCAGAGATTCAAACCCCAATTTTAGAAAGCAAGACAACATCGGTAACAGAATAGATAATAAAAATGCCAGACCTATTGGACAGCAAAATGAAGAAAATAACGACCAGTATGAAGAAAATGTTCCAGAAAAGATGGAACCAGCTTTCAATGTAGACCTTGATGGTATCATAGAAGGGGAAGGCGTATTGGAAATGATGCCTGATGGATATGGATTTTTGAGATCTTCAGATTACAACTATCTTTCTTCACCTGATGATATTTATGTAAGTCCATCTCAAGTCAAATTATTTGGCCTAAAAACAGGGGATACCGTAAAAGGTGCAATAAGACCTCCTAAAGAAGGCGAAAAATATTTTGCTTTACTTAAAGTATCTTTGATCAATGGCTTTGAACCACAAAGGGTGAAGGAAAGAGTTCCATTTGAATACCTTACACCTTTATTTCCTCAAGAAAAATTTAAATTAGGTACCGATCCTTCTGGTAAGGACTATGGCAATAGAATGATAGATCTTTTTGCTCCAATTGGTAAAGGACAAAGAGGACTTATCGTAGCTCAACCAAAGACAGGTAAAACTTATCTTCTAAAAGATGTAGCAAATGCTATAGCAAGAAATCACCCTGAGTGTTACCTTATGGTAGTCCTTATAGATGAAAGGCCTGAAGAGGTCACAGATATGAAGAGAAGTGTAAAGGCTGAAGTAGTAGCTTCCACATTTGACGAACCTGCAGAAAACCATGTAAGGGTAGCAGGCTTAGTTTTAGAAAAAGCCAAAAGACTTGTCGAGAGTGGACACGATGTGGTTATCTTATTAGATAGTATTACAAGATTGGCCAGGGCATATAACACAACTGCACCTCCAAGCGGAAGAGTATTGTCGGGTGGTGTGGAAGCAACCGCATTGCACAAACCTAAAAAATTCTTTGGAGCAGCAAGAAAAATAGAAGATGGAGGCTCTCTTACTATACTTGCTACAGCTTTGATTGATACAGGTTCAAGAATGGATGAAGTCATCTTCGAAGAATTCAAAGGTACTGGCAATATGGAATTGCAATTGGATAGAACTCTAGCCAATAAGAGATTGTATCCTGCTATTGATCTTACGAGGTCAAGCACAAGAAGAGAGGAAGGATTATTGGATGCAGCTACGCTTCAAAGAATGTTTGTTTTGAGAAATTATCTTGCAGATATGAAACCAGATGAAGCCATGGAATTCTTAAGAAAATACATGATCGGAACTAAAACAAACGATGAATTTTTGAGTTCGATGAATGGGTAATCAGATAAGTCTATGTTTAAGACATAAAAAGGCCTATACTATAATAAGTATTGGCCTTTTTTCATTCACACTGAGGCGGCCTTACCGATTGGCAGAGGTCCCAATCAGGAAATTGTAATGACTTTAAAATCAAAGTCAACTTCAAAAATTTTACCTTTATTTTGGATTGAGGTACCATCTACCATTACGGTATAGGTTGATTTAAATCCTATCAATTGCAAAGCATATTTCTTATACTGAGGTACAAATCCGCCTTGTCGGTCTTGAACAATTTTGACCATTTCCTGATTTCCCTCGAAGGTAAAATATACTTCATTAAACTCTCCGGCAGTATATTCATAGCCATCACCCTGATCTTCATACATAAAACTTGACTCTGAACCATTTTTATAATAGATATGCAGTGAAAGTACATCAATGTTTTTTTCACCTACATAGTTCATCACCGGATACTGAGGAAGCACAGTTCCTTCTTTCACAAATAGCGGTGATTCCGCTAAAGGAATATTGACTGTATGTTCTTTTCCGCCTTCCCATAGTGTATTGTCAAAGTAATAATACCAACTTCCTTTGGGGAAAAATATTTTTTTCATAGTCACACCTTCTCCAATGATTGGAGCATACAATATGTGGTTGCCGTGCGTAACTTCATCGGCTCTGTAATGACTGTGGTAATCATGCTGTTCATACATATATATTGGTCTTAGCATAGGTCGACCATATTTTACATATTCATAAAAAGTAGAATAAATATAGGGCAAAAACTTATATCTGATCTGTATAAAATTTTTGACTAATTTTAGTGCATCCTCTCCAAAGCTCCATGGTTCCTGATCTCCGTGATCACCTGAACTATGTGTTCTAAAAAAGGGATGCATTATTGCCAGTGCAACCCATCTTATATACATCTCTGGACTTGGCTGATCGATAAATCCGCCTATGTCTGAACCACAAAATGAAAACCCGGATATACTTAACCTCTGCGTTTGTGCATTGGCTATTACGAGGTGATCCCAGCTTGCTATATTGTCACCTGTCCATGCTGAGGAGTAACGCTGGCCACCACTATAGGTTGATCTTGTAATGACAAATGGTCTATTGGGGTAGGCATATTTTTTAACTCCTTCATAAGTAGCTCTTGACATCTGCATGCCATATATATTGTGGGCCCTCCTGTGACTGCTTTCGTCACTGTCATAATCATGTCTTACGGTAAGTGGAAACGATTTATTGGGAACGTCAAAAAGTGCAGGCTCATTCATGTCATTCCAGATCCCATTTACCCCATTTTCACTAATCAATTCTTGGAATAAATCCCGCCACCAGTCTCTGACCTCAGCATTTGTAAAATCCGGGAAATAACACTCACCCGGCCATACTTTGCCACTTATGTATCCGCCTTCACCAGCCTTGCAAAAATAGCCTTTGTCCATTGCTTGCTTATAGATATGGTATTCCTCATCTATCTTGATACCCGGATCTATAATAACTACTGTTTTGAATCCTTTTTCTTTTAGATTGGAGATCATCTTTGTCGGCTGAGGAAATTTTTCCTTGTCCCATGTAAAACACCTAAAGCCATCCATATAGTCTATGTCAAGATAGAATACATCACAAGGGATTTGTTCTTTTCTCAATCGATCAGTCACTTCATATACATTGGCCTCAGGGTGGTATGACCATTTGCACTGCTGATAGCCAAGTGCCCACATAGGAGGCAGTTCCGGGGTTCCTGTGAGTATAGCATAACGACTAGAGACATCAATCATTTCAGGACCATAGATAAAGTAGTAATTCAGCTCGCCACCTTCTATTTCAATTTCAAGCAGATCGGGTTTTGTATGGCCAAAGTCAAAGCATGACTTATAAGTATTGTCTATAAAAATACCGTAAGATTGGTAAGAATGTAAGCCTATAAAAAAAGGAATGTTTTTGTACAGCGGGTCAGTGTAGTCGTAGTATCCATATTGATCAGTACCCCAGATAGTTAGTTTTTTTCCCCTTAAGTCGGGATGTGCCGGTTTGTCTCCAAGTCCATAAAAATGTTCTCCTTCAGGAATCTCTTTTTTATAGGTAATCTTATTAGTACCATTTTCATAATGGGCTTCATTTTTAAATGCGCCCATATCCTGAGATATTATGTGGCCTTTTTTGTCTTTTATAGCGACTTCGAGGGTAGTTTTCTCAATGACTATATCAAACTGACCTAGGGATACAACCACATCTTCGATATGATCAAAAATGGCATGTTGGATGAAAATAGCTTTCTTTTCTACGGCATAGGAAAAATCTCTTTCCCATATGTGGTTGTCCGAATACCTAAATCGCACTACATTTTCATCATAAAAGGACATTCTTAATGTACGGTTTCCATAGGAGACTTCTACCCAATGGCGGTCTGCGTCCTGGCTTAATTTGAATTCGTTTTTTTTCTCTTTGATGACTTCCATATATTTCTCTTGATCCACAAAGATACGGAATCAGTGGCAAAATATATTATTGTAAAGCCTATTGACGAAGTTTACTAATTGCACTTTTTCCTGCGGATCTCCTATTTGATGATGTAATTTTTTTATAAAAAAAAGGCCTACACTTTGAAAGTATAGGCCTTGTATCTTGGAAATGAATTTAGCAATACTTAATGTATTATGCTAAGGCATTTAAATGTCTCATTAATTTGCTCTTAAGGTTTGAAGCCTTGTTTTTGTGCCAGGTATTTTTCTTGGCCAACTTGTCCACCATAGATACCACCTTAGGCATAAAGGCAACTGCTTCTTTTTTGTCTGTCATTTCTCTCAACTTAGAGATCGCAGTTCTTGCAGTTTTCTTATAATATCTGTTTCTTAATCTGATGACAATGTCTTGTCTGATTCTTTTCTTGGATGACTTGTGGTTTGCCATGTTTATTGCTTTTTATAAATTGGAGTGCAAAGATAGTTTTTTCTTTTTTATTTTTCACCAATAAAATTCAAAAAAACATAATTTACTTTTTATAATATAACTAATTATTGCTTATACCCGCCTTTTTCGAAATTATATTGCACAAGATAAATTGTTTCAAATTAAATATTTTAGTTTGAATGCGCACTATAAGACAAAATTGGTTATTGTAAATTGATGATTACCAACATTTTGTATTAGAATTTATACGAGTTTCAAACCGTGGCTATGATTATATCAATTTTCTGGAACTGCCCTATGGATAGAATATCACAATTTCTGCACTTCGCTGCCTACCTGACACAGAAGTTGCCCGACCCTTTTCTTATCTTTGGTGACATCTATGATGTTTTTTTGGTCATCAAATGCCTCCATTAATAAAGCATTTTTGACAGTCAGTTTGTTGGAATATACTGTTTCTTTGCTTTCAAAATAACAGTAGAGTGCAATGCCGTCTTCAGAAAATTCCCGGCCTATATAATCCATGGCTATGGTTTTCCCATCTGTCAACACCACTTTTTCTTTGACATACTTTTCTACTGCTTCGTCGGTGAGCTTGCTCTCGCTTTTGCTACCGATGTAAAGGTTTTTGTAACCTTTTAGTTCTAAGCATTTGGTAAGGTCGTCGATGAAAATATGGATAGTGATTTGATAAGATTTTGAAGGGGTGTCGTAATTAATGGTTGTACGACTTATATGAAATGCATGCACGTTATTGTTTTCAATGCGGAACAATGGGCCAAATAAAAATACCAAAAGTAAAACTGTCTTCATTCAAAATATACTGAGTTACCGCCTTAGGCAAAGCAGACGAAAAGTAAAACCCCAAAATGACTCATTAAGTTACAAAAACCAATTGAAAAGTGGCATTTTCACAAAAAAATAACCCCGTTTTAGGGATAAAACGGGGTTATTTATATTTTTATGAATAAAAACTACTAGTATCTGTAGTAGTCTGGCTTGAAAGGTCCTGCGGTAGGTACACCGATATAATCTGCTTGTTCTTTTGACAAGGTTTCCAGTTCTACACCGATTTTGGCTAAGTGCAATCTTGCTACTTTTTCATCAAGGTGCTTAGGCAACATATACACATCATTGTTGTAGTTTTTGCCGTTGGCCCATAACTCCAGTTGCGCCAATACTTGGTTACTAAAGCTATTGGACATTACAAAAGAAGGGTGACCTGTAGCACAACCCAGATTGACCAATCTGCCTTCAGCAAGAATGATTACATCTTTGCCATCGATAGTGTATTTATCTACCTGAGGCTTGATTTCTATCTTGGTGTTGCCGTAATTTTTATTCAACCATGCCATGTCTATTTCATTGTCAAAGTGGCCTATGTTACACACAATTGCTTTGTCTTTCATCTTTCTGAAGTGCTCTTCTCTTACGATGCTTAGATTGCCTGTCGCAGTGACGATAATGTCCGCTTCATTAAGTGCATTTTCTAATCTTTTTACTGCAAATCCGTCCATGGCAGCTTGCAACGCACAGATTGGGTCGATTTCTGTGACGATGACTCTGCATCCACTGCCTTTAAGAGATGCAGCCGATCCTTTACCAACATCACCATATCCACATACTACAGCTACTTTACCAGCCATCATGACATCAGTTGCTCTTCTTATGGCATCTACCAATGATTCTTTGCAACCATACTTGTTGTCAAATTTTGACTTGGTTACAGAGTCATTGATATTGATGGCAGGAAGCGGCAAGGTACCATTCTTGACTCTCTCGTACAATCTGTGCACGCCAGTGGTGGTCTCTTCAGAAATGCCACCTATGTTGGCTACCAATTCAGGGTAGTGGTCAAGGACAAGGTTTGTAAGATCGCCTCCATCATCGAGGATCATGTTTAATGGCTCACCACCTTCGAATGCGAATAAAGTCTGGTCTATACACCAATCAAATTCTTCTGCATTCATTCCCTTCCAGGCAAAGACTGGAATACCTGCAGCAGCGACAGCCGCAGCAGCGTGGTATTGGGTAGAAAATATATTGCAAGATGACCAGGAAACCTGGGCACCCAATTCTGTCAATGTCTCGATCAATACAGCGGTCTGTATGGTCATGTGGAGACAGCCGGCAATTCTTGCACCTTTCAGTGGTTTTAATTCGCCAAATTCTGCCCTTAAAGCCATCAATCCCGGCATCTCTGCCTCTGCTAGTTCGATCTCTTTTCTTCCCCACTCCGCAAGGTTGATATCCTTCACTTTGTATGGAAGCTTCGTTGTTGTCGTATTACTCATTATTAACTATGATTTATTATTAATTTTGATGCAAAAGTAACTAAATCAACACTAAACCACAAAATATTGTTCTTAATAATAAGTGAATACTGTGGTTTTTACGACAAAAATACTGTGGTTTTGTAAAAATAGATGAATTATTGTCTGTCATTTGAAATTGAAGCGTTTGTTTTTAATGCATTCTTGCCTATTTTACAAAGGGCGTAAAACAGAATAAAGTCAAACAAACTTATTGCTAAAAATAAGTTGTCAACCATTCAATTGTCAAGATTGATAGTTATTATTTTTCAAACCGAATAGAATTATGCAATAGTAAAATTTGTTATGTCAAAGACTTGGACTTCACTCCCTGTCCTTCTTTCTTTTATTCAGTATGGTAGTCATGACTTCTTGCCTGAATTTCTTTTCGACCCAAAGCAATTTTGC
>JAYUTD010000288.1:0-4445 GCA_043755305.1 Saprospiraceae bacterium | reverse complement strand
TTTTATTTTCTGTGCCATGATCAATGTTGTTTTTATCTTGCCAAAGACTGTTGGGATGGCTCCGCAACTTATAAATAACTTTCTGATATACCCTGGGTCGCATTTGCCTTTCCATTGGTAGGATTCTTCATAGCTCCCATATATCCGATACTCAATTCCATTATATTGTCTTCCCTGCCAAAAGAAAAACACAGTGTTATGACTGGCTTGATCATTGTATTTTCTGCCTTAGGCGGCACCTTGGGTTCCCGGTTGATAGGTTACCTATTCAAAAGTGTAGGTGCTGGCAATGCTTTTTATTATCTGCTCATCCCTATGGTACTCATTGTCATCAGCATGTTTTTTTTGAATAGGATAATAGTTCAAAATAAATCTTAACATTCATAAAATACTCCACTATTTGCCTGGTTGATAAATGAGGCTTCTAGATATAATAAATGTTCCTCTATCTGGTTTATTGTTTTTGTGAATAATATTCATCTGAAAAAATGTAAGCCAATTTTCTGTAAACCAATTATTGTTTACTGAAAATGAAGTACAAAATCTATAAACAAAAGTTGTACAAACTAAAATTGGTTTACGTAAATAATGTTTTCAAGGAAAAATATAAAATTTCGCAATTATTTTTTGGTTTTCAGGTATTATATATTAAATATTTTCCTAATATGGGAAGTTTTTACTAGATTTGCATGGTTTTTGATATAAAATACCAGGGTTGTTGTATAACAAATGACCACTATATTACGTATTACATCTAATAAAGAGAGTTAAAAAAATGAGCAAAAGAAGCAAAATTGAATATCCGACAAAAAGTGGCATGCCTACATCATTGATTATGCATATTCTTTTTTTGTTGCTGGCTTTTTTCTATTCATTTAAAACTGAAATGAAAGACCCGGATCCGGATAAGCCTTACAAGGTCTTTATGGAAATGGATTTTAGAAAAGAAGTGGTAAAAAGACCACCGCCTGAACCAAAAGTGGCTGATTTTGAGGAAGAAAGTTCCAATAGTACAAAGTCTGATGCAGATAAAGGTGAGTCAAGACCCATCAACCCTGAGGTTCAAAAAGTTAAGGTAAATGACCCAAAACCTCCGGTACCTACTCCTGCTCCACCTGTAAAAACAATACCTGATGTAAAGCCAACGCCACCATCAAGACCAATATCCACACCTGATGAATCTCCGGTTAAAGTCAAGGAGAACCCTATCGATATTGATAAACCTACAAAAGACAATGTTCCTGCGCCTTCTACAAGGCCGACTACAACTACTACCTCACCTCCTGTTACCAAACCGGGGGCCGGCACCGTAGGATCTCCGACTGGTACTAGCAATAAACCACAGTCTCAAACCGATGGCAATGGCCAGGGGAAATCAGATTCTGGCCCTGGAAAAGGAAGCACCTCTGGCACTGATGTCACTAGTGGTACTGGCAATGCAAGCGATGGCACCGGTGAATTTGATGGCAGTGGCAATGGCATCTTCAAAAGAAAAGTAATTTACAAAAATTTTGCAGCCTTACCTATGACCATGAGTGGTAAAGTGGTCGTTAAAACTTGTATAAATAGAGCCGGATTGGTCACCTATACAGAAATTTTACAAAATGAATCTACCATCAAAGATAGGGCTATTTTGAAAAAGAGTTTAAGTGCTGCAAAAGGATACAGGTACGAGCCGGACAACAAAGCACCTAAAGAGCAATGCGGCAAATTGACCATTAATCTGGATATAAACAGACTTAAATAATCAAGTTTTTTTAACAACTTTAATAAGTGGCCAGAAGCAATTTTGGTCAACACTATGAACATTATATGACGAAATACTTAATAGTTTGTCTCATTGTCATCTTATATGCTGCCTGCAGTAAATCTTCCGTTACACCTATAGAATACACAGGTGCTGAGCCGGCGGCTCAGAATAAAATTATCCCAGATGCCGCTTTAGAAAATCCCGGCTCATCCCTAGAATCTCTTACTGATAAAAGGAAGGTAATGTATAAAAACTATAAAGCACTACCTATGCTTAAAAGTGGTAATGTATCGGTCAAAGTGTGCGTAAACAGGACTGGAGTGGTTATATATACGGAGATTTTGCAAGCAGAGTCAAGTATTAAGGATAGGGATATCCTGAAAAAATGTTTATCTGCCATAAAAGAGTACAAATTTGAATCTGACCAATATGCCCCAAAGGAGCAATGTGGTAAGTTAAACATTAAATTTGATATCTCCAGGTTCTGAAAATTCAAACAAAATAATCTATAATTTCTCTTGGATTAAGCACTGCATTTGTACTAAGATCCACAATAATTCGTTCATATACAGTTACTGGTCAATGCTGATGAAGCTTCTTTTCAAAATCTAGTTTGGTAAAATCAACGTTTTTCATATAACTCTAAAATATTTTATATAAAAAATTGATAAAGACTGATTTATTTATTTACATTTGCATTTTAATATATAACGAAATTTTATAATATGAACTTTATATTACAAGCTGCAGTCGCAGTAGATACCACAGCGGTTGCAAACTCCGGAGGTTTTAGGATGTTTGACCTTTTGATGAAAGGCGGAGTTGTAATGATTCCACTTTTACTTCTTTCTGTCATTTCAATTGCCTATATTATTGAGAGATACATGTACATTAGAGACAGGTCTAAAATGGATCCAAATTTAGTGAAAAACGCATTGGATAAAGTGTACCTCGGTCAATTAGATTCTGCCTCACTTTTGTGCGAGCAAAGCAATAGTGGCTTAGGCAATGTCATCAAAGCAGGTATAGATAATCTGGGCAAGCCTATAGAGCATGTAGAAAAAGCACTTTCTGCACAATCCAATATTGAATTGTCCGCAATGGAAAGTAAAATGGGGTACATAAGCATCATTTCAGGTATCGCTCCAAGGATAGGATTTATCGGTACAATTATCGGGGTAATTACGATTTTTTATAGTATAGCCCAAACAGCAGACATCTCCATTGGTACCATTTCAGAAGGACTTTACGTAAAAATGATTTCGTCTGGAACCGGACTTATAGTAGGTGCTATTGCATTTCTTGGCTACAATTATCTTTTGACAAAAGTGGACACTTTTTCTTTTCACTTACAAAAAGAGGTGCTTGAATTTATCAAAGGCCTGGACAAACCTGCCTAGTATTTCTTTAGAAGAAAAAAGGTATGATTTAATTTTTATAAGATAATTCAATACAAAGAAAATGAATTTAAGAAAAAGAAGGGCTTTCCACGATGAAGATGCAATGGCAGCTATGAATGACATCATGTTCTTCCTGATGTTGTTTTTCCTCATTATATCCACATTGGCCAATCCAAATGTTATACGTTTGATGCTTCCTCAGTCAACGAATTCTGATAAGATTTCCAAGCAACCTCTTTCACTCACCATAAAGGAAGATTTGACTTATTATCTCAATACTGAGATTATCCCTGAAGCAGAGTTGGAGAATGCATTGCGCAATGCCACACTCCGCAACGATGATAAAACAATAGTCTTGAGAATGGCCAAAAACCTGACTATACAAGACTTGGTGAATGTCATGGATATTGGCGCCAAACTGAAATTAAAACTGGTCATGAGTACCGTAAAGTAGACAAGAAAATTTAGTTTTATTTATTTATAGAATGAATTTTATTTTAACTTTGTTAAATGAAGTTGGAAATAAAATTCATTCTATTTTTTTTGCCATACCTTATCGCTCACAAGGTATTTGGCCAAAACAGCAGTATCTTTACAGGAGGTGCCACAACCAACTCTATAGGTAGAATCACCAGCTTACAGCAAGGCCTGAATGCAGTCTACCACAATGCAGCCGGCCTCACTTCATTCAATAAATCTATCGGGGTTGATGTAAGCTTTGAAAACAAGTATGGCATTGCCGGGCTCAACGCCATAGGCATCGGCCTTGTGAAAAAATCCGGACTGAGTACTTTTTCTATTGGCTTATCCCAATATGGTATCAGCGAATATAAGGAACAAAATGGTTTTGTATCTTATGCAAGACCATTGCTCGAAAACCTTTCTATGGGTGCTACTGTCAACTACAATCAACTCAGGATTACAGACTATGGCACCACCTCCTTCTTTTCATTTAACCTGGGCATTCAATCCAAAATAAATAAAGACCTCAGGATGGCCGGAAGCATCCAAAACTTCCTTCAGACAGAAAATAAAGCCAATAATTCCCCTACTATTTTAGCCATTGGCCTGGCCTATGCACCTTCAGATAAAGTAGCAATAATGACGGAATTCCAAAAAATCGAAGACCGGCCGCTCTCCCCAAAAATTGCAGTGGTCTATCAATTTCTCCAAACCCTGGAATTAAGACTTGGCAGTGATATAAGCCAAGGCGAGGTAGGCTTTGGCATGGGTTACCGCGTCAAAGATTATGTGCTAAGACTTGGGTATAGCAGCCATCAAAATGTGGGCGGGAG
>JAYUTD010000287.1:0-11231 GCA_043755305.1 Saprospiraceae bacterium | reverse complement strand
AACTTATTGAACCCCGTAGGATTGAAAATCCAACGGGGTGAACTCATTGAATATTCACTTCCAGGCCGTCAAATGCAGGGTAAATATTGTCTGGCAAGGCCCTTGACCACTCTTCTACTGGTCCCATCGTATGGCTCATATGAATAAAATAGGTATTTGCCGCATGGATTTTTTTTGAGATACCAATGGCTTCTGTTAAACTTAGGTGGGCATTGTGGGGTGTATGTTGAAGGGCGCTAATGATCAGTACTTTTAAATTTTGTAAGCAAGACATCGCCTGTTCGTCAAGAAATGAAACATCGGTAATATAGGCTAAATCTTGTATCCTATATCCGATTATTTTAAGAGGACCATGGTCGTATTCTAAGGGCAATATCTTTGTGCCATTCACTTCAAATGATTCATAGGGAACTATAGCTTTGAGGTCAATCTTCGGGGCGCCGGGATATGGCTTGCTATCAAAAATATAAGAAAACCTTACCATTATATTTTCAAGTACCCGTGGTATTGAGTAAAGTGGCAACGATTTATTGTGTTTAAAATTAACAGGCCTTACGTCATCTAGCCCTGCCGTATGATCATTGTGCTCATGGGTGATCAGTATTGCATCAATATCGCTAATATTATTTTGCAATAACTGTTGCCTCAAATCAGGGCCTGTATCAATAATTAATTTACAAGCGCCAGTGTCAATGAAAACAGACGACCTTAGTCTTTTATCCTTTTGGTTGCCGGAAGTACAAGCCAAACATGCGCACCCTACGACTGGTATGCCCTGAGATGTGCCTGTTCCTAAAAATTTTATGGTCAAATGGTGATTAGTTGATTAAGATGCGCCATATGCTCTTTTTCTATTTGCTTGAAAAGCAGCATTGATTTTTCTGAAAACAATTGTTCGTCAACAGATAACGTTGCCAGGATGTCAAGCAATATGTTGGTCCTGCCTTCTATGTCATAAAATCTATTGATAACAACAATTTTCTTGCTTTCTACAATGCAATAACCTGAGTTGAAATTCCCTTTCTCATACCGCACAGCATATTGCTGTTCTTTGAACAAAAGTTCTAACTTTTCTAAATTTGACTTTGATATCTTCAACTATCTGGTGTTTTGGTCATATATTAAAAAGCAAATATATAAATTTTATTTTATATAATAGCCATAGGAAGTATCTATCGACGGAAAATCATTAAATATTAATTGTGAAATAAAACATCAATATTACGCTTTTTGCGTTATTATATTGTGCTTTTATTCAAATTAGATTAAGTTTGCACTGCATTTAAAGATCGTTACTTGAGGTAATATGCAGCAATAGAAAAGCGATTGTTTTACTTAAATAAAAAATTTTAACAATGAAATTCGGAACAAAGGTCATTCATGCCGGTATTCAACCAGATCCGGAAACGGGCGCCATTATGACACCAATATATCAGACTTCTACCTATGTACAAGAAGGGATTGGCAACCACAAAGGCTATGAGTACGCAAGAACTGGGAATCCTACAAGATCTGTGCTTGAGAAAAACCTTGCAGCTTTGGAAAATGGGGTAGACGCCATATGTTTTAGCAGTGGCCTGGCAGCTATGGATGCTGCTATGAAACTTCTGGTTCCAGGGGATGAAGTCATATCTACCAATGACCTTTATGGCGGATCTTACCGACAAATGGTAAAAATATTTTCTAAGTACGGAATAGTATTTCATTTTGTGGATATGCAAGACCCACAGAATATAGCAAATGCCATAAATGAAAAAACGAAAATGCTTTGGATCGAAACACCTACCAATCCGATGCTCAATATTGTAGACATCAAGGCTTGTACTGAAATTGTCAAAAACAAAAACATCATTACAGTAGTAGACAATACTTTTGCTTCCCCTTTCCTGCAAAATCCCATTTCATTGGGTGCAGACATTGTGCTGCATAGTGCTACAAAATATATAGGCGGGCACTCTGATGTTATCCACGGGTGCCTTATAGTAGATAGCAAAGACTTATCAGAAAAACTTCATTTTATACAAAATGCCTGTGGTGCAGTGCCTGGTCCTCAGGATTGTTTTTTGGTACTTAGAGGCATAAAGACCTTGCACATAAGGGTTCAGCGGGCCTGTGAAAATGCAGCTAAAATTGCTGACTACCTTGCTTCTCATGCCAAAGTATCCAAAGTATATTATCCGGGTTTTGACAACCACCCCAATCATGAAATTGCCAAAAAACAAATGCGTATGTTTGGCGCCATGATCTCATTTGACTTGTACGACGACAGTGAAGCTGCTGCCAATAGAGTCCTAGAAGGTACACACTACTTTTCACTTGCTGAATCTCTTGGTGGTGTGGAGTCACTGATAGGACACCCATCATCGATGACCCACGCCTCTATACCAAGAGAAGAGCGACTCAAAGTGGGACTTACAGATAGCCTCATAAGATTGAGTGTTGGCATAGAAGATGTCGATGATTTGATCCAGGACCTGGAACAGGCATTGAGCAAGGTTTAAGTGCACAAACAAAATATTGTTTTTCTTCGTTCTTTTAATAAAATGAATTATGATAAAGCCATTTAAAAATTTATTTGCTATTTTAATTATTGCTTTGCTTCTTGCCGGCTGTGGTGAGGAAGAAAATTGCAAAGGAGATAAAATTGCCAATTGTGTGTGCGATGCAAGCTATGTGCCTGTTTGTGGATGTGACAATGTCACCTATAGCAATGCTTGTGTAGCCAAATGCGAAGGAGCAAAATCGTTTAACAATGGACCTTGTTCCACAGCTCAAAACACCTCAGTCATTGGGGATTGGGATTTTATGGGATATGCCTCAACGGATGCCCTGGATTTGATCAATCCTTTAAAAACGCATATCTATGACGTCAATTTGAATTTTGATGATGAACCGGCAGGCAACGGTTTTTTTAAAGTCTCGGGCAAGTCTGCAGTCAATTTCTTTTCTGCAAGCTATGCTGTCACAGGAGACGAAATTAAATTAAAAGATTTTTTTGTAACAGAAATTGCAGGTACATTAGAAGCCAATCAATTTGAAAATCTCTATTTAAAATGGCTTTCCGGTGAATTAACCTATGCCATTTTAAACAAGAATGTGCTGCACATAAATGCTAAATTCAACGGCAACTCTGACATATTGGTTTTTAAAAAGAAGTAGGAATAGCTTGCCACAGATACAAAATAATATTTCGTTTCACTGATTCTTGGAGGGCATTGTTAGAAATTCCACGATTTATTGTTGGCTAATACAAAATATAATATTACTTTTGCAACTCTTTAATGGCGTGGTAGCTCAGTTGGTCAGAGCGTGCGATTCATAATCGCAAGGTCGGGAGTTCAAGCCTCCCTCACGCTACACAGTAAATACAAAACCGTTGTCATTGGGTTGATAACGGTTTTTTTATTGCCCCTTTCACCATTATTCATCTACTCCTTCAATCGTATTTTCAAAATCTGTTTTGCTTTCACCAAACTCAGTCCTCACCACCTTAGCATCAAACCCTTTTTCCACAAGCCATCGACTAAAAACTTCCGAATACCCATGTGTCACAAATACTTGTGTTGCGCCGGTATCTTCCACTGTTTGATTCAATCCATTCCAGTCTGCATGGTCAGATAATACAAAGCACCTGTCAAGACCGCTTCTTTTGCGGTGGCTGCGCAATGCCATCCATCCTGAAGCGGTGGCTACCGATACATTTTTCAATTTACCTGCCCATGGTGCTTTGAGTGCAGCGGAAGAACACAATACCATGGCTCCTTCAAGATCTTTAGAAGAAGTGGTGTCCTCGATTTGTTCATAATGCTTGAGGTGGTGGCCATGACTTTTAATCACATCATTGGTTTTAGCAATGGTGGAGTGACAATACACCGGGCCAATATCTGCAAGGCCATTCAAGATCCTTTGTGCCTTACCCAGCGAATAGGCGGTTAGTATAGATGAAATGTTTTTTGATCTATTGTCTTGCCACCAGGCATTTATTTCATCGAATACTTTTGATTGGTTTTCCCAATTAAAAGCAGGCAGGCCAAAGGTAGACTCTGTAATAAAAGTATGGCACGTGACCAATTCAAAATTCCCTGAGATACCATCGTCTTCTCGTTTATAATCCCCGCTTACCACCCAGATATTGCCTTTGTGCTCTACCCTTATCTGGGCACTACCGATGATGTGGCCAGCCGGATGGAAAGAAAATTGTACGCCATTGATGGAAAAAGGTTCGCCATAGGGGTATGCACTTGCATTGATATTGCTACCGAGCCTGTGCTTTAAAAGAGGCAGTGTATCGTACGTCGATACATAGGCCGCATGTCCATACCTTGCATGATCCGAATGTGCATGGGTGATCAACGCTTTTTTTACTGCTTTCCATGGGTCAATGAAAACATCGGCTTCAGGCACATAAAGTCCTTTATCTGTAAATACTATGAGGTTTTTATCTTTGATGTTGCTGATTTATTATAGTTAAAACAAAATAGGAGATTTTGTTTCAACAATATTAAATATTTTTACCACATCAATTCCAAAAGTTGAAAAAAGAATTTGCCTTCAATATATTTTTTCTTTTGCTCATCAATCTACTGATCAAGCCATTCTATATCTTTGGTATAGAGTCAAAAGTACAGCAAGTGGCAGGGGATGCAGCATTTGGCTTATACTTCAGCTTATTTGGTTTGGTGTTTTTGCATCAGTTTATCAACGACCCAGGCATACAAAATTACAACGTCATCTTTGTGGCACAAAACAGGGATAAAATTTACCATCATTTTCCACGCCTGCTGGGTATCAAAGTATTATTGCTCTTATTGATGCTGGGCAGTGTACTCGCATCTTCAATGGTACTGGGCTACTCCGGAGATGTAGTCACTTTATTGATTGGCATAGTCATGGTCTTGTTTTTGTCTGGCTTATTTGTTTTATTGAGATCGTTGTTGTCAAGTCTGGGCTATTATAAAGCGGACACGTGGTTGTCAGGAATCGATCGTTTGCTGCTGGTCATGGTACTTGGTGGCTTGCTTTACACAAAAACCGTTTTCAACATTTATCACTTTGTGGCCATTCAGATGGCTGTTTATTTGTTGTGCGTGGTCACTTTACTGTATTTATTGCATGTAAAAAAACTGGCGCTGATACCAGTATTTGACTGGCACTATAGCAAACAATTTTTGCAATCTTGCCTACCCTATACGCTCATCATTTTTTTGACAGCCATCATCATGAGAGGCGATGGTGTCATCATCGAAAGGATGCTTAAAGATGGTAATGTGCAGGCTGGCATATATGCCAAGGGCTATCGTTTTTTGGACGCTGCCAATATGTTTGGCTACCTTTTTGGTGCCTTGTTGTTGCCGATGTATGCCAATAAGATAGACCATAAGCAAGAAATCAATGACTTGTTTCGCCTGGCATATAAAATGCTACTATTCTTAAGTTTATTTGTTTGCCTGGTCTTTTACTGCTACAGACAAGACATCTTTACACTTTTTTACGGCAGCGCCAGTTCGGGTACTATCAAGCAACTGGTTCCGCTCCTCTTTGCTATACTCCCGGTAGCCATGACCAATGTTTTTGGCCCACTCATTGTTGCAGCGCATAAGGTAAGTGTTTACAACAAACTCTATATGGGTGCAGTTGTATTTTATTTGGCAGCCAATCTGATTTTTGTGCCTACTTATGGCATCTATGCATCGGCAATGATAGCACTGATTACGTGGACCATGGTGTTAATAGGCATGGTCATTATTGCCAGCTTTTACAGATTAATAGTATTGGACAAAAAGCTCTTGCTGAATACTTTTAAAATTATAATCGTCTTACTTGTATTCTTCTTTTTGGCAAACAAAGTGCATGTGCATTGGGTGATAAAATCTGCTTTTATTGGATCTGCGTCATTGATTTTGCTTAGCTTAGGGAATGTAATACCACTTAAAGACCTGTACAAAAAAGGCTAAAAGCCCAAAAGGGTATATATTTTTTTGTTCAAAAATTTGCCTGAGCATCAATGCTTTATAAAAATTAATGAAAAAAATATTATATTTTGGAAAAATAATATTTCGTAAAATAATATACCAATTCTTTCGGAAAATTAAATTTTAATCCTCAATTAAAAGGCGAGTAAGTTTTCACTCTGTGCTAAAATAGCTCTGTTTTTCAATCAATTACATTAAATAAAAATGAAAAAAAAACTTAAAAAATTTTGATGTGTAGAAATTTGGTTTACCTTTGCAGCCGCTTTAAAAGAGCAAGATTAGATAACAATAATATTTATTAAAGTGAATACATTAAGTTACAAGACAGTATCGGCAAAAAAAGAGACCGCAGAGCACAAGTGGTATGTGGTAGATGCTGAGGGCGAGACAGTAGGTAGATTGAGCACGAAAGTGGCTTCTATACTGATGGGCAAAAACAAGCCTTCATTTACCCCTCACGTTGACACAGGAGACTATGTGATCATAACCAATGCAGATAAAGTGAGATTTACAGGTAGTAAGATGGAACAGAAATACTACTTGAGCTACTCACTTTACCCAGGTGGTCAGAAGAAAGTGATAGCAAAAGAATTAATGGCCAAAAAACCTACCAAAGTTTTAGAAAAAGCAATCAAAGGTATGCTTCCTAAGACAAAACTAGGCAACGCCATGTTTAAGAAATTATTTCTTTACGAAGGGGCTCAGCATCCACATGCTGCACAAAAGCCAGAAACTCTAAAATAATTAATCGATGACAACAAAAATGATCAATAAAATCGGTAGAAGAAAGGCAGCTGTAGCCAGAATCTATATGACTGATGGCACTGGTAAAATCACCATCAATGGTAGAGACCTTCACGATTATTTTCCAATGGTAAACATTAGGATGAAAGTAGAGGAACCAATGTTGACACTAGGTATCGGCAAAGAATTTGATATCAAAGTAATAGTGGACGGCGGTGGATACAAAGGCCAGGCAGAAGCTATAAGAATGGCTATTTCTAGGGCTTTTGTTGAAGTAAAAGAGGATTACAAAAAACCTCTTAAAGACAAGAAATTACTGACAAGAGATGCCAGAGAAGTAGAAAGGAAGAAATTTGGTAAACCAAAGGCAAGAAAAAGCTTCCAGTTTTCAAAACGTTAATCCTATTTTTAGAATACTTATAAAGTTAATATATAATGAGCAAACCTACATATCAAGATTTATTAGATGCTGGTGTTCACTACGGTCACATGAAAAGAAAGTGGAATCCAAAAATGCTACCATACATTTTTATGGAAAGAAAAGGCATTCACATCATAGATCTTAACAGAACTTCTGAGTGTCTTGACAGATCGGCTTTTGCTGCAAAGAAAATTGTGATGTCTGGACGTAAAATACTTTTTGTTGCGACTAAGAAACAAGCAAAAGACATCGTTTCTGAAGCTGCAAGAAGCGTCGGCATGCCATATGTAACCGAAAGATGGTTAGGTGGTATGATGACTAATTTTGCTACCATCAGAAGATCAGTTAAAAAAATGCAAAACATCGACAGAATGTTGAATGATGCAACACTTACTTCTATTACCAAGAAAGAAAGATTGACGCTGACCAGAGAGAAAGCAAAATTGGAAAAAGAATTAGGTGGTATTGCAAACCTCAATAGAATTCCATCTGCTTTGTTTATCGTTGATATTCACCATGAGCATATCGCTTTGGCGGAAGCAAAAAGATTGGGCATCAAAACTTTTGGCATGGTTGATACCAACTCTGATCCAAACAAAGTAGATTTCCCTATTCCTGCCAATGATGATGCTTCCAAATCAGTGAAGATTATTGTAAACTACATAGTAGAAGCAATCAAAGAAGGATTGGAAGAAAGAAGACTTCAAGGTGCAACTGAAGAAGCATAAAAAATTAATAAACATTTAAATTCTAAATAAAGAAAATGAGTGAATACACTATTTCAGCAGCAGATGTTAAAAATTTGAGAGATCAAACTGGTGCTGGTATGATGGATTGTAAAAAAGCCCTTACGGAAGCAAATGGCGATTTTGAAAAAGCAATCGAAGTGCTTAGATTACAAGGCCAAAAACTTTCATTAAAGAGGGCAGATAGAGAAGCCAAAGAAGGCGTAGTTCTTGCAATGGTCAATGACAATGCTACCAAAGGTGTGGTTGTAAGATTGAGCTGTGAAACAGACTTCGTTGCAAAAAACGAAGACTTTGTAGCATTTGCGAGACATATTACTAAAGCAGCCTTAGAAAATTTCCCTGCTGACCGTGAAGCTTTGCTTGCATTGCCTTTTGATGGTTCTATTTGTATTGGTGACAAAGTTACAGAGCATGTAGGAGTAGTAGGTGAAAAAATAGAATTGGCTGATTACGCAAGAATTGAAGCTCCGATGGTTACTTCTTACATACATATGGGCAATAGAGCTGGTGTCATTGTAGGATTAAACAAATCGGGAAATTTTACTGAAGCAGGTAAAGATGTAGCAATGCAAATTGCAGCGATGAAACCTATAGCAGTAGATGAAACCGGTGTGTCTTCTGACATCATCGAAAAGGAGATAGAAATAGGTAAAGAATTGGCACGACAAGAAGGTAAGCCGGAAGAAATGCTTGAGAAAATTGCCCAAGGCAAATTAAACAAGTTTTATAAAGAAAATACTTTATTGCCACAGGCTTTTGTGAAAGACAACAAGCTTTCGGTAGCTGATTACTTGAAAACATTTGACAAAGAACTTACTGTGACAGATTTCAAGCACATTAAGCTAGGATAAATTTTTATAGTAAGGCGGTCTTTTTAGGTCGCCTTTTTTTTGTCCGAATATGAACTTACTATTAAAAGACTATGCTAATCATTACTCCATATTTTCAATCATTCAACCATGTCTTTAAAATATAAAAGAATTCTTCTTAAACTTAGTGGTGAGGCCTTAATGGGCGATCAGAATTTTGGTATCCAGGCATCCATGCTTAAGCATTATGCATTGCAAATCAAAAGTATATTGGAGATAGGTGCTGAAGTAGCAGTAGTCATAGGAGGTGGCAACATATTCAGAGGATTGAGCGCAGCATCCTCGGGCATTGAACGCGTACAGGGTGATTATATGGGGATGATGGCGACAGTCATCAATGGCATGGCTATTCAAAGTGCTTTGGAGACAGAAGGGATTTATACCAGACTCATCTCAGCTATAGAAATCAGGCAAATTGCTGAGCCATATATAAGACGCCGAGCCATAAGGCACTTAGAGAAGAAAAGAGTAGTGATATTTTCTGCGGGTACGGGAAATCCTTATTTTACTACAGACTCTGCCGCAGCACTCAGAGCAAGTGAAATTGGCGCTGATGTGATCTTAAAAGGCACCAAAGTGGATGGCATATACACTGCTGATCCTATGAAGGATCCTTCTGCCACAAAATATGACCATATATCATTTGTAGAAGTAATCTCTAAAAATCTCAATGTTATGGATATGACTGCTTTCACGATGTGTCAGGAAAACAATATGCCAATCATCGTTTTTGACATCAACGATCCTGAAAATTTAGCCAGAATAGTCAAAGGAGAAAAGATAGGCACCCTAGTCAATGGCTAAGCTCAAATAGCTCGGCTTTCTTTTGTAGCTTTGCCTTATGAATTGGGCTCCGTACTTCAAAGGCTTTGAGGCATAT
Organism: Saprospiraceae bacterium; assembly: GCA_043755305.1. Classification (GTDB taxonomy): domain Bacteria; phylum Bacteroidota; class Bacteroidia; order Chitinophagales; family Saprospiraceae; genus JADKBO01. Next base: position 1,596 of record JAYUTD010000287.1, on the reverse strand, counting down.
CTTCTCATGGAAAAATCGCTGTCAAAAAATTCCATAGAGGCTTATCTTAGGGACGTAGAGAAGTTTTACCAATACCTGGAAGTTATATCTGCCAATCTTATGCCTGAGGCTATAAAAATGAAGCATATTGAGGACTTCATTATCTACATCAGTGGACTTGGGTTAAGTGAAAAATCTTCTGCAAGAATCTTATCCGGTATCAAAGCATTTTATAAGTATATGCTCATGGAAGATCTCATCAATGATGATCCGACGGAACTTGTCAACGGACCAAAACTCACGAAGTATTTGCCCGATGTATTGAGTATTGAAGAGACTGAGGCCATTATCAATGCCATAGACATGAGTGAAGAAACCGCACAACGCAACAGAGCTATGTTAGAGACGCTATATGCATGCGGTCTTCGAGTCACAGAATTGGTCAGCCTCAAATTATCTCACTACTACGCTGAACAAGGTTTTCTAAAAGTAACCGGTAAAAACAATAAAGAAAGACTCATACCCATCGGCAGCTCAGCGATAAAACACATCAACCTATACATCGATGGCGTTCGTAGAAGTATGATGAATATTAAGGCTGCAGATGAAGACATTCTTTTTCTCAATAGAAGAGGAAGCAGACTTACCAGAGTGATGGTATTTCACATCATAAAAGACCTTACCGCCAAAGCCGGTATTCATAAATCGGTAAGTCCACATACATTCAGGCATTCCTTTGCCACACATCTTGTAGAAATGGGTGCTGACCTCAGGGCGGTGCAGGAAATGCTGGGCCATGAGTCGATCATTACCACTGAAATCTACACCCACGTCAATACTGAATACCTGCGCAAAACCATAATGGATTTTCATCCTATGAATAAATAATAGTGACTGCGTCTGCAGTTAAAGCAAGATATGCCTTTGGTAACAATTAGTAGTCATCGACATATGATTTAATCTAATATATATAAAACTTTTCCAAATAGGGTGTTGGCTCTTTTATATTAAATTTTTCTAAAATTTATTTGTTAAATAAAAAAATCGACCTACATTTGCATCGCTTTAGAAAAGTAGTCTCTTTAGCTCAGTTGGTTAGAGCGCCGGACTGTTAATCCGTAGGTCCTAGGTTCAAGTCCTAGAAGGGACGCACAAAAAATGCCTGATAATCATAAGATTGTCAGGTATTTTTGTTTTTAGTTAAAACATAGGTACAACAAATGTGGCAAAAATAAACCCTCTTATTTTCACATGTATTCATTGGTTTTGCTTAAATAAAATTTGATTGGATTCATGGACATGAAGGTCATATGTTTGGAGGAAGAAGCTTTTTATTAGCTGGTGGAACAGAAAGGCGCCTCAATAAAAGACAATAAGCCAAAATCAAATTTGGAAAAGGATATAAATTTTGAACAATAAATTAAATTTTTACGTTCGATTTTGTAATTTATAATATTTTAAATATGAGTATTTCCACTATTTTCCATTTTTTAATTGGATTTTTAGCTTGTGATTTTGTTTTAAAGAAATTAAAGAGAAATAAAAGTTAGTTTTAGGAACTTATTTTTGAAAATATAGATTTTCAATATACGTACTGATAATAAAGATTATCAAGTT
>JAYUTD010000286.1:0-4447 GCA_043755305.1 Saprospiraceae bacterium | reverse complement strand
AAAAGGACGGTACCAATTATAATTTGCACGATAGCAGCTGGCACATCAAGGAGTAATTTGTATATGCTTTTCTGTAGCGTAGAAACATCAAAAAATCTATTGACCAATTCAGGCAAATAGTAATTATCCATCTTTTCAAGATGTAATGAAGGAAGGGATTCGGTGTAAGACAAGGCATATCTTACAAATATTTTTTGCTCTATCTTTTCTATGATTTCAAGTTGTTTAATTTGTAGTAATCCATTGATAAAAAGAGCTATAAGCACAGAAACAATTAATACAATAATGGATGTTGACAATTTTCCGGCCATAACAAAACCCACTATGCTCTGGATACCTAGCGGTAAAGCAAGGAATAGTAAACCGGAGAAAATTGAAAAAGTATATACTGTTGCTAAATCACTTTTGTCCAATTTAAGCAAGTTGACAAAGGCAGCAAAAGCAGTATTGAACGTAGATTTGTTTGCAGACATAAGTGAATATTTATAGCAATATAGTAGATATTTTTATTTTTTTGTTGTTTTCATCTGAATAATATCCACCAAGAAAGCAAAGGCCATAGAAAAATAAATATAACCTTTTGGTATTTTAGTACCTAGGCCTTCTGCAATCAAAGCTGTACCTATTAAGATAAGAAAAGACAGAGCCAAAATTTTGAAAGAAGGGTGTTTGAAAATGAAGTCACTTATAGGTTTTGAGGCTATCAGCATTATGACTACGGTAACGATTACAGCAGTATACATAATCCACAATACATCAGTCATACCAACAGCAGTAATGATAGAGTCGACTGAGAATACCAGGTCTAAAATCAATACCTGGATTAAAAGGTCGTTAAAATTTGCCTTTACTGGCTTTTGTGATTCTGCTTTTTCTGTTTTGTGGTAGATTTCTTTTACACTTTTATAGACTAAAAACAAGCCACCGGACAAAAGGATTAAATTTTTTCCACTAAAGTCGATATTGAAAAGCGTAAATAGTGTTTGGTCAAGCGCCATAATCCATGAGATCAATAGCAACAACAGTAGCCTAAGTACCATGGCAAGACCCAGACCCCAATACCTTAGTTTGTCCCGTTGGTTTTCAGGAAGTTTGTCTGCCAGAATGGAGATAAATATGATATTGTCTATACCCAGGATAACTTCCAGGGCAATAATGGTAAAAAGAGGGATTATAGCTTCTGAGAACATAGAAAAAATTTATTTTTAATAAAAGTAATAATATATGAAACAATAGCAATACTATTATAGTTCAATAGTAATATAATAATTAATAAAGTATTACTATTTTATATAAATTTGAGTTAAAATAGGAACTTATGGATTTTAGTGTAAAATTTAATTTAAGTAAAAATATCTATTTAAAAGACCCGGAGACTACAGACCTGGGCCGGGAAATTGTCTGCAATGCTGTAGATTTGATTTACGACTTGGGCTTTGAATCATTTACTTTCAAGAAGCTTGCTACAGAAATGAATACAACCGAGGCTAGCATTTACAGGTATTTTGAAAATAAGCATAGATTGCTTCTCTATATTTTTAACTTGTATTGGTCTCATTTGGAATATGCAGTTACGTTTGAATTAAGACTTAAGTCAAGCCCAAAGTCTAAGATTGAAGCATTTATAGATTTAATTACAACTGAATTGCCGGATCTCGGTTTGAAAATTAGTTTTGATGGCAAAAAACTTCAACAAATTGTAGTTTCTGAAGGCAGCAAAGTGTTTTTGGTCAAGGAAGTCAACGAGATCAATAAGGGGCAGGTATTTAAGCCCTACAAAGATTTATGCAATACGATTGCCAATTTTATAGTAGAATACAATCCAAAATATGCTTATCCACACTCTCTAAGTTCTACTATTATAGAGACTGCGCATGCGCAAGAGTTCTTTTTACAGCATCTACCAGGATTAACAGACATTTCTAAATCCAATAAAAAATATTATACTTCAAATTTTTTAAAAGACTTGGTTTTTAAAGCTTTAAATGGATAAAGGCATTTTTAGAAATTGAGTATAGATAAAAAAAATTTGCATTCTATCCTATAGCATGATAATCGATAGAAAGACTTGATGCATTAAGAAATTAATCCAGTAAATGAGGCTTTTTATAATACCCTGGGCCTTTTAAAGACTGGAACCGTAGAGCAAGGCTCCCCATACATAATGCTTTGAGCATATTGGCTTAATTTTGCAGTAATATCTGCATAGGCAGATGCAGGCACGGGTTTATTGCTACACCCTTTTATAACTACTTTTCCTTCTTGAAAGGAGTGCATATCCAGACCAGCTATATAATTTCTGTAAAAGAATTTTAAGTATTCCTCCTGACTGCCGGTAAATATTTCTTTTGCATGTGACGATGCATGGGTATTTACAAGCATATAAGCCCAGACTGGAATAATAGCATCAGTGCTGCAATACACACAAAGAATAGCATTTTTGTATTGTGACCATTCATGGGTTTTTAAGCTTTCTCTGAAATCTTTTTCTTTTAGTATAAGTCCGTGAAAGAGGAATTCTTTAATGTCAAAAGATAAAATAGGATCAGTTGGATAAAACTTTTCTAAATCTATAGTGATGAGACCACTTTGATCTACCCTATTTACCAGTAATTTTTCTTCCATCACTCTTCTTCTGATTTGTTTTTTGGAGATCTGGTATTGTCAACTTCAATATCCATCACTTCAGTTTCTACTTCTATATTATAGAATACAACATCATCAAAGTCAATATTGTTTTCGTCTGCATCGCCATTTTTCTGACTTGCAAACTGTTCTTCGCCATTTATGATAACAGGCGCATCAATGTCTTCAGGCGTGCCTATAGTATTCTCGGGCATTTCGAAATCTTTCAATTTTGGCAGATCGCTTACACCTTTAAGGCCAAAATAATCAAAGAATTTTTCGCTTGTGCCATATAGTAGCGGTTTGCCTACGGTTTCACTTCTGCCTCTTATCTCAATCAATTCTTTGTCTAGTAGTTTTTGCACAGCATAATCGCAATTTACGCCTCGGATACTTTCCATTTCACCTTTGGAGACCGGTTGTTTATAAGCGATTATAGACAAAGTCTCCAATGCCGCCTTGCTTAGTTTTTTATTTGTGGTTTGTTTTAGGTAATTGGCTATTGTAAGATGGTAGGCACCTTTGGTCATAAAAGAGTATCCTCCGGAAATTTCTACCACTTCTATTGCAAATTCATCCGTAGCGTATTTATCCTTTACCAGTTGAATCGCAGCTTCAATATCATTGGGATTAAGTATGAGTTCGAGCGTTTCTTCTACTACAGTTCTGATGTCTTCAAACGTAATTGGCTTGTCTGAAGCAAATATTAAACTTTCGATATGTAATGATAAATTCTTTACCATACTTAAATTTATTTTAATTTAGAGGTGCAAAAGTACGCATTTTTATTGGCTACAGGAGGTATTTTAAAGCAGGGCAACCATTTTTTGTTAATTAAAAAATATAGAAAATAAGTTAATATTTAATCTATTTAATATTAATTTGTTATAATTTATAATTTATGTAAATATTGCAGCATTTTCATAGGACAAATAAAGGGTATTTTGATAATAGATCCAATGGCACAGCATACTAACTTTTGATTTATAATCCATTTTATTTATAGCTTTTGATTTTCATCAATATAGAATAAACTGAAAAGTATGCTATGATTTATTTTTTGTCATGCTATTCCTTATCTTTGCTTTCTATGCAAGAGAATAAGTTACAAAACATTTTAGCAGAAAAAATTTTAGTGCTCGATGGGGCTATGGGCACTATGATTCAACGATATGCACTTACTGATGAAGACTACAGAGGAATACAATTTAAGGACTTTCCTCATGAAGTAAAAGGCAACAACGATATGCTTTCTATGACAAAGCCGGATGTGATTTTAGATATTCATCGCCAATACCTGGAAGCGGGAGCAGATATTATTGAGACCAACACGTTTAGTGGAACATCTGTAGCCATGGCTGATTACCACATGGAAGAATATGTTTATGAAATGAATCTTGCCGGTGCAAGAGTAGCCAGAATAGCTGCGGATGAATACACGGCGAAAACACCCCATAAGCCTAGATTTGTAGCGGGATCTATAGGTCCTACGACTAAGTTATCCTCTTTGTCGCCAGATGTCAATAATCCAGGGTATCGGGCCATCACATTTGATGAATTGGTTGTGGCTTTTTCAGAACAGGCCAATGCCCTAATAGATGGCGGAGTTGATATGCTTCTTATAGAAACTGTCACAGACACCTTAAATTGTAAGGCAGCCATTCTTGCCTGCAATCGGATAATACAAGAAAGGCAAAAGAAAGAGGTTGGTTTTTTTATGCCAATCATGGTCTCCGGTACTATTACTGATCAAAGTGGCCGAACTTTAACAGGACAGACATCAGAAGCCTTTTACAATTCTGTAAGCCATGGAAATCTATTT
>JAYUTD010000285.1:0-11243 GCA_043755305.1 Saprospiraceae bacterium | reverse complement strand
CGTAGTAATGGTCATAACCTAATATATTGCCATAGCCCATAAAGCCCATTGAGCCATTGGGTGCACCGTGGAAAAATGAAGTATTGTAGCCCTTGCTTTTTAGACATGAAACCAGGGATTCTATTTTTTGCTTGGCATAGGCGGATGAAGTAAATGCTTCTTTGAATGAAGGAATGCCTGAAATAACCGATGACATGCCGTGGATTGATTTATAACCATTGGCGTATGCATTGGGAAAGATCAAACTTTCGCCAGCCAGAGAATCCAGAAATGGTGTATAACTTTTATAATCTTTGACAGTAATATTTTTATTGAATGCGCCAAGGTATTCCCGACCCATGCTTTCTGTAATGATGAGCACAATATTTGGCGAACTTGGCTTTTTTCCTGAATAATATTTAATAGGTTGAATAATTTTGGCAATAAGCTCCTGAGAATAATTAAAATTGGTTTTCTTAAATGATTTTATTTCCAGCGTCCTTAAAAAAGTAAAAGGTGAATTCAATACTAGGTCAGCCTGCTGTGTCTTTGTCACATACTTATTGGCATCCACTAAATTGATGGGACGGGTACTTTTTTTGAAATCGCCCCTTACACCTCCGATGCATAAGGTTAATATAGCGAGTACACCCGCAATGGATTTGAATATATAGCTGATTTTTGAATGACCAACGGCATGTTGATTTACCTTCACCTTTTTGTATAAATACACCCATAGTGCTGACACTAAAATGTATAAAACCAGTACATGCCAGTAAGTAATTAAAAATCTAAAAACCATACTCCCTTTAGATCCTTCATGTTGCAACGCATCCCAGGCTGCCAAAGTCAATCGCGAAAAATTGTATTTATAATAGATAAAGTCGATGAAATTAAAAGCAAAAAACAACAAATTGGTTGTAAAGTACAAGTAGAATAATACATTTTGGTAGACTGGCCTTGTATTGATAAAAAATGGCAAGACAGAGAGTAAAATAAACAAAAGATTTACATACACAATGGCAGTAGTATCAAATGCCAGTCCATAGTAGCAGATCTGCAAAAATTGAGGAATTGAATCGACCTGAACAATATCTGTGTTGTATGCATAGAATAAAATTCTTGCCACAAAATAGAAGAAGTAAGCCAATAAAATTCTGTACACGAGTATTTTGTACTCATTCAGCCTGAAAAATGATTTCACCTACTTTCAATTTATTGAGGTAAAATTAACAATAATTGGGGTGGTAAGGTTGAAATTTAGACAATTTTAGCAATTATTTTTACATTTCGGACATAGAATTTTTGGCAACGCATGTTTTGCCCTAAATTTAAAAAAGCCATTGAATATCTCATTTGTACCCTTGACACATGCCTATAGATTAGAAGTAACAAGCGATAAAACCAGCGCTACAGCCGCATAGTAAAATCACTTTATCAATTTTTTAGTGCACTTAAATTGAAATTATGTATGCTTGGTGAGGAAAGATTTTAAAAATTAATTTCGCCAGACTAATTTTGACCTGTTTAAATAAAATATGATTTATATAGTTTTTGTTAAGTTTAGTTTCTGCCGACATTTTCTATACCATGAGTGTCGGCAAACTGTTAAAATAATAAATTATGATGGAAAAAACCCTTAGCCAGGCCAACCTTACACAAGAATCCGAATGCATAACCTGCGGGTATACTGACAAAGGAATCTATTGCAGCAATTGTGGCTGCCGGCTTAACAAAAGCCGGATTTCCGTGGTCAATTTACTATCAAGTGTGATTGATTATTTTTCAAATTTTGAGGAAAAATACTTTAAAACTTTTGTACCTCTTTTTACAAGCCCTGTTGTATTTATAAATCAATACCTAAATGGTGCAACGGAAAAATACTATATACCGTTTAAGTATTTTCTGCTTAATCTTGGAATCCACTTTTTCGTATACAGTTATTTTAAAATAAACTTGATCAATGAAAATGTGATCGATATCGAAGCCAATCAATTGTTGCAATTAAAAAGCGAAGCGGTTTTCGATTCTTTGATCAATGATTATGCAAGCTTATTTTCGATGATGATCATACCATTATACGTATTGGCTACAAAATTATTGTTTGCCAAATCAATTTACAACCTGGCTGAAAGGGCTACTGCCATTACCTTCCTTCTAGGACAACTAATGATATTTCAAGCTGCATTGCATTTGATTTCTGCCTTACATCATCCATTTCTTGCAGTACAGAAATATTTAGTTATGGGGGCGGAGTTGTACATTTTTTTCATTCTTAGTTTTAAATTTTTTAAGGCATCCCTGACTCATGCAATATGGAAAACTATTGTTATCACTTTTTTTGTATTTCAATCCATGCAATATATACTTGAGTTTACTGAAGCAATATTGCATCTTTATTATGGAGAATAGTATTATTTAAATATTTAAAGTATAATTTTATGAGACTTTATTTCTGTATGGTATTTATTGTAATTCTGCCTTCCTGTGTGCCTACCAAAAAGTACAGGAAACTTGAATCTGATTTTAACATTGTAAAGAGTGAGCTGCAGCTATCTAAAAATCAAACAGCTGAATGTGGAATTCGCACAAGAGAACTTGAACAAAAAGTAATGACTATTATGCATGACAATAAGATTAAAGACATCAGTATTGAATCGTGTAAAAATGAAAACAGGCATAAAGACACAAGATTGAAAGACATGGAGGAACATCTGAATTTTGCAAAATCTTCCAGTGAAGAACTTACAAAAAGAATAGAAGGCTTATCTGCTTCCAATAAAGTAAATGTTGATATAATGAAAAAACTTTTGGAAGAACAGGAAGTTCAGCAACTTAAAGTACTCAACCTTTCACTGGCTTTGCAAAAACAAGATTCTTTAAATATTCATTTGGTAAAAAAGTCGAAACGAAATATTTCTGATGAAAAACTAAAAAGGACGCTTGAAAAGCTGGGCTTTGTATTTTTTTAATTATAGTATTATATTTGATATCCAATACAATAAATTAACGATGGCAGAATACTTTGGTATGGTTGACTTGTGCGACATTGAAAACAGATGGGAAAATCATGAGGCAACAGAAAACTTAGCAAAAGAGCAATTGCTTACAGAAGATAATCTAAAAATAGTGCATTACTCTGATTGCCAGCAATTGATCATATGGCTACCTTCCGAAGGCAGATTGTATGATCAAATCATCCTATCTGATGAAAAATCTGGCAAAGAAGTATGGCGAAGAACCATTGCTGACATCATTTCTGGTAGTATCCAAATCATATTGGATACATTGCTTTTTAGGCCTGCAAAGTATTCCATTCTAATTCAAAGAAAGGATGGCTTACACCATATAGTGCATGTCAGGAAGTACAAAGAAGGGCAGCTTTTACCGCCCAAGCCAGCCATTCAGGTAGTTATTGATGAAGAAAAACCACCTATAGTTTATAGAGATGGATTTGGAAACATCATTGTATATGGTGACCTCGATGAGAATATGGAAAGGTTGCGATAATATGAAGCTTAGAGTTACACCAATGGGTTGAGGATAAGGATACGATTTTTTTTAAAATCAAACTTTAGTAAATTAAAAAATGAAAATTAAAAACATGATGTACATCCTATTGGCTGTAGCGGGGGCAGTTTTCCTTTATACGACTTTTTTCAGATGCCGCACTATTCATGATGGTGCAAATAGCGGCATGAAAAATGGAAAACAGGGCAGTAATTTGAAAAACGGCTTTGTATTGAAAAATGACACCATTTATTTCAAGGACGAGGCTGTGCCATATTCAGATGCAGCCACATTTGAAGTCGTAGATGATTATTATGCCAAAGATAAATCAAGTGTTTACTATTACACAAGCTATAGAGAAAGCAAAAATTATTTCACTACGTCAAAAAAGCTAATCGTTCCATTGAAAAATGCCTTACCTATTTCCTTTCTAAGCTTAGGTTATGGTTATGCTAGAGACAACAAGACTGCGTGGTATGAAGGGAGTCCTTTTGAAGTAGCTGAGCTCAAAAGCATGAAGGTAATCGACGAACATTTTGTAATTGACTTGAAACAAGCCTATGTCGATAGACAAGCCGTTGTTGGGAGCGATGGCCCTAGTTTTGAATTGCTGGATACTTATTATGCCAAAGACAAGGAGCATGTTTACTATTATCTTCCTGACGCTGATGGCATATATCAAGCGACAAACTTATTTTGTGACACTAAAAGTTTTAAAGTGATAGATGGGCAATATGCCCTAGATAAAGATAACGTCTATTTTAGAGGACATAAAATTCCTGAGACCGATGCTGCTAGTTTTTCAGTCTTAGGGAATGGCTTTGCCAAAGATAATAAGTCCGCTTATTTTGAAACGCTCAAAGTAAAAGAGGCTGATGTATTTACTTTTAGTGTGTTCAAAGAAAATGAATTGTTGAATAGCGGTCCGTACTTCGCTAAGGACAAGCAATCGGTGTTTGCGAATCAACAGTGTTTTAAAAATGTCGACGTATTTACTTTTAATGTATTGAATGAAAAGTACAGCTCCGATAAAAATGGCGTTTATTATCAGTTAAAAAAAGTTAAAGGGGCAATACCAGGTTCATTCAAGGTGTATCCTCATCAAATGGGGGATGCAGATGCTGAAGACAATGGAATAAAGTATTTTGAGGGAAAAAAAGTTGAATGAGAACTGATGTTATACAATCTAATTCACCACTGTTATTTAGAAATAAGTTTGTAGAGCGAAATTTTAAGTGAAATATAGCTTTCGTTAAAGCGGATGGATTATCAAGCAGAAGTACTCAGACTAATTTATCATGGGTTTTTTAAAAATTAATAAATATGATTTCTTTTATTTCAAATATGTTGACTAAATTATACTGGCCAACAGTATTGCTATATGGTTTATATCTAGTTATTTTTAGCATTATGTATTTTACTGAAATGCATAACTGGTCTAATAGGACCAATTACGACTGGATGAACTTTAAAAGAATCATCATTCCTGGCATATTTTTGTGTGCCTCTTTAATAGCGAAGTATCAGAGCAATGAAAAAATGGCAAATGTCATACTTTATATTCCAATAGGTTTTGCCTTATTAATTTTGATAGGTGGACTTTTTATCCTATTCTTGTATTCAAAGGCAAATCAATAATTATCTCAGCATGAGAGATCAATCACTTTAGCTGCATGGTATTAATGACAATTTTAATTCTTAGAAATGCCAATAGTTATTCTAATTAATCCTTTTATCAGACATTATGCTGGAAGTATTTTTGGGCTTTCAGATACAATGAGCCTTAAAGGATGGACCGAGGATAGTAGAATTAATGATCGGATGCCATCCTATGGCAATAAATGTTATACACTTCCTGATGATGGCAAAGGAAGTCCAGCTGAACTTATGATTTCTGAGACAATGCTATGTCCATCTAATTTGTTTAATAACATTGATTTAAAAAGTGGACCATGCCGTGTTACTTCAATTAGTGCTGGCTTGGAAGCACCAGCCAATGATCCAGAATACTCGTTTAATTTGCCTTTTGGAAAAGGCAAAATTAATCTTATGGATTCAGCGAAGTACCTGAAAAATCAACTTGTCATTGATTTGGTAAATCCTTTATTGCCAGATTGTGTGCGGATAAAAAATAGTGTTACCAATGAACTAACAGAATACTCTTTTCAAAAACAAAATAATTTGTTATTAAATTTTGATTCATTCGATCCAGGATTTTATGTAGTCCACTTTTATTCATCGAAGCAAATATTGTGCTTCTTCACTTTGATCAAGTGTTATCCTTTGGCTATAAAATTTAGAAAGGATGGTTTAAATTACGATACAGTCCAAACCATTTGGTAGTATCAAAATGTTTAAAAACAGTAAATTAACGGACAACTTTATTCATTTTGAAAATTTTAATACTTCAAAAAGAATCTTTAATCGCTTAGTAGTATTTTAAATTTTCATCCCAATTATATTATAAAGCATACAACTTAAAGCCTTAATTAGCATTTTAATATCTTATCAATTGCTTTAATTACATCTTTTCTATTTTTTGCAATTTTAATCCAATCAGGCAATTTTTCAACCATTGTCATTTTGAATTTATCTGTGGTTCGCTCTCTCAGACCTGACGAAACATAAGACCTGATTTCTTTCAGGTGCTTTGCATTAAACGCCCAAAGAACTTCCTCTTTTATTTCAACCTGATACCAAAGTGGTAATCCAAATATTGGGTCTACAATGCCAGACTGGTTGTACTTTAGCATGTATTGCTCCCAATTTTCTGAAACCTTATTTACAACTTTGCATTGTTGACAGACTACATTAATGTATTTCGGTTTGGTTTGTCTATGCACAATATTAAAAGAAAGCATGGCAAGACAATGAAAACATTTGGCTTTTGCTGCTAATCTAAAACGCAATCGCTCACTTACCTTTTCAGAAAAATAGCAATGGTGGCATTTCAGCTCAGCATTCTTAGTATCTAAGAAACTGGCAACTTCTATGATGCCTTCTTGCTGACATTTTGGACAAACAATTGAATATTGATTCATAAAATCGTACAATCGGCTGGGTTCTCCATTATATCTTTTATTGTTCATGTAAGCTCAATCATAATTTTCAGTTGAGATATAGTCAATTTTCCAAAGACCATCTTTTTTTGACAATTCAAATTCATACATTGACTCACCAGTGACTTCTATAACAGCGCTTGAATCATCTATTTCTTTGGTTTTGAATTTTAGTTTATCTATTGCATTTAAGATAAGCTCGGGTTCCTGTGTTATCAATACAAGATCCATGCTAAAACCTTCTGGGGGACCTTCATTTTGTATATTGTCTTTAAAATATTCCACTTTAGAATCAAAGTATTTTCGCCAATCAACAATATAACTTTCTGATATGTGGCCACTTGATTTCAGGAATTGAAGGTATTTTTCGCATTCTTTACTATCTACCTGGTAATTTCCTTTTGCATCTGCGTAAGTTAATTTAAAACCATTGGCTTTTGCATAATTGACTTTGTACCAAGTTAAAAACCCCTTGATCGTTTTTTGAAGCATCATGGTGTCATTCATAACAACAACTGTAGTATCGACCTGCATTTGTATTAGAGTGTCTAAAGAAGTCATGTCGGGTAAAGGATTTTCTAATGTATGAGGTTCTCTATAGAAATAAGCAAGGGTTATGGCGACCAGACTTATGAAAACTAAAATTAATATGATTCGCTTCATTTTTTGCAGTATTTTGTTATCAATTCCATTTTCCACCTGACAAGAGCAAGGTGATAATTATAAAAAGAAAGAAGCCACCTATAAGGATAAGTGGAAGATATAAGACAATATATCCAGCTTTAGGAAAAGTTGGTTGTTTGAGACAATACAAGGCAAGCCATGCAAGGCCTGCCAACAAAAGGCCTGTAACTAAATCCCTTCCTGGTATGAAAAATGATTCATAATGTCCGGCTGATTTATTGGCAACATATACAAAAATACCTAGGGCCGCTTGGTACAGAAAATAAAAAGCTCCTATGGCGTAGAGAAACATAAAAGATTGATGGATCCATTTCATGGTTAATTTATTTTAAGGTGCCAGCAAAATATTCGGGATAAAATCAATAAGAAAGTGACCTATGATATTTGATTTTAAATCTTTTTTCCAAAAATAAAATAGTGCTAACATTGATCCTGCTACTGTGGCGATTAATATGCCTGCATAGCCCTGTGTGTAATGCATCAAACCAAATGGAATAGTTGAAATAAGAAAGGCCATCCATTTTTTTCCTGTTATGCTGGTAAGTCTTTCAAGCAAGTAACCACGCATAAAAATTTCTTCAGCCACACCTGCCCTTATTGTTACGAGGGTAATTGTAAAAGGTGATAGTTTTGAAAAGGCGGTAGATTCGCCAAACTTCCACCCTAATAATTTTGAAATTTCAATACATCCAAAAATTAATAAAAATCCGGCAATCACTAGCAGCAAAGAAAGCAAGATGCTTTTTCCCCAATGTCTGCTATGAAGGCCAATGGATGCAGCAGTTAGTTTTTCTTTTGGAATGATATAGTAAAGCAGAAAGGCCACAACTCCAAAGATAACCGCCTCTTTTGAAACCATTTGCCAATTGTTAAGTTGATTTCCAAAAAAAGATGAAAAGACAAGGTTGATTGAATTGATGCTAAACATTGCTATAAAAATACCGAACCAGGTAAAATTTGAAATCCTTTTCAGTTTATCTTGAAAAAGAGGCTGATTGAGTGGTGTGTTTGTAACCATTATATATTCATTTAATTTTGGTTTATTATTTATATTTATTGTTACAAATTTAATATTTATTTTAAATAAACACTGCTATTATTTGATGAATATAAATAGACTATGAGGTCTTACTTTTTCACTTATTGTTAAAAAAGTTGCTACTGATGGCTTGAAATTTGCTGCTCTTTTTATCGAAAGTATGTTTTGGTTATAAATGATTTCTAGAATAAAGTATTATTTAAAAGGAACGAATGGCACGAACCCTATAAGTACTTTGCTTAATGCTGGTCCACTGACTGCCATTGGTAAAATTTTGATTATTTGCATCACTGGCTATGCTCTCAGTAGAACTCCAATAGAAGTCAGACGCAAAGCCACCAATGGCCGCTTTATTTAAGTACAATTTGTTCAATTCGTTTAGACTCGGTAAGTACCAGTCACTATAGCCATTTAAAGACAAGTCACCGCATAAACGAGCAGCGATTCCAGCGGAGCCGCAGCCTGCTATAATATCTATTGTGTTTTGGTTGCCAGTGCCAATCGCGGTTTCATTGGCACTTAACCATGATCCTGGACAACCCCATTCAGCATTAATGCTTTGGTCAGAAGGTGCTGCAATGAAGCCATGTGTTTCGCCGGCAATATAACCAGGATCTCCAGGTTGTAAAATGTAAGCGATGATTCCACCTTGATAGCTAGACCCAATCACAAGATTAGTTGAACTCCCGTCAAAATTTATCCAAATTATTCCATTAAAATAGCAAGGCTTTTTCGTTGTGGTGTTATAGACCATCAATCCTTCTGCAGGACTGACGATAGCATTCCTCTGTGTTTCAGTCATTCGTGGAGGAAGAAATCCCTCGGTGGTGCTACTTACCTCCAATAAGGCTGTGCTATTTGGTGAGGTAGTACCAATACCTACGCTACCAGCATTGTCAATGGTCATTCTAGGAGTGGCTTGTGTGGTTAAATGCAATTTACCAATTGAATTGTTATAAGAAGTACCCATATCAAAGTCTTCAGTAGCGCCTGAAAAACTGCCCATGTAACCTCGCATATTACCATTTTCAGTAAGACCGATGTACATTTGGTTTGTACCATTAAACCTAGTAGTAAAACTGCTTGGAGAGTTTACGTCCAAGGTAGCTATTGGTGTATTTGTTCCAATTCCTACATTTTGAGTGTATACCGTAACTGCATTGAGGCAAACAAAAAGGAGTATTAATTGCTTATTCATTATTTTTAATTCTTATTTGTGTTTTAATAATGTAAAGATGGGGCGAAGTGTTATCGCTGGCAACTTTAATACATTGACATGAATAACTTTGTATTTAAAATGTATTTTATTTAAACTTAAGTGTCGATTATTTATAGTTCTGAATTGTCGAGCAGAATTTCTTTATTATACTATACTTTCCCGAAGTGGCGGACATAAAGATAGTTGGAATCAGTTAGAAAATATTATTACCATATTAAAGATATTCAATATATGTAAAAAGGCATAAGAAACTACACGAAAGAAAAAAATTGGCAATCGATAGTGAATCAATAGAATCTAACTTAGACCTAAGGTACATTGCCAAAAGGTATGGTATTTACCCTAATACATTAGGTAATTGGCGACATGAATTTGCAGATTATAAAGACATTGCCATTATCAGTTTATGTAAGGATAAAAAAGGCAATATATGGGGCGATACAGTGAATGATTTATTTCTTTACTTAAGTGCACGACCAATTGAGCAATAAAATAGGCCAATGACAATATCGTCTCAAACATCCGATCATAATCATGGTGACATCTTTATTGCAAAAATTGTAGGACTTAAACTATTTAATTAAAAAAAGATCATGCTACGCTAAATCCATTAAATCCTTGATACTATATTTCCAGAAAAGTAGGTTCTGGATGTATTAGAAGATACTTTATTGTTTGCCGAACTATTCCAAGGGGTTTGATAGACCTCAACCCAAACCTTATCACCAACAATTAAATTTGCTTCAACTAATATTTTCAAATCTTCATTAAAAGAAAAAGCACTGTTGCTTTTGAATATTCCTTTATTGTGTAATTGCCCGATTTCACTGGTCACCCCATTTCGTTGCAGTAGAACTCTAATACTTTCACTTTTTGTATGAACTAAATTAATTAATACTCCTGAATTAAATTCATAAATTCCGTTTTCTGCAACCAAAAATTCAGAAGAAGCTGGTAGATAATCATTGCCCAAATTATAAACAGGACTTTGGTTAAATTGAATCTTTGTCCACGTATTATTGGGAATTGTTAAGTCGACATTATTAATAGTACCTTCTGCTTTAAAGGCAACAGCATTGGCCCACTCTGCATTGCCATTTTGATCTTTACTCGTAAGTATACTTCCTTTTATTGGCGAATCACTTCCAATCCTTAATGTACCATTTAAATCCAATTTTTGAGTGGGAGATGTTGTTCCGATTCCAGTATTGCCATTGGCTACATCCATCACAAAATTCCAGCCTGTACCACCACTACCATAGATGCCACAATAATTGTCATTCATTGTGCCGATGAAGCTCCTCGTTTGTATTGTATTGCCATCAAACCATATGCCAGCTGTGTTGGTATCATTCTGAAGTCTTATTCTTCCATTTATGTCTAATCTAAATAATGGGGTAGATGTGCCAATTCCTATATTATTATTGGTATTGTTTATTAAGAAGTTCCAACCAGCGCCAGCATTTCCATAAATACCAAAATGATTGTCATTCAAAGTACCAATAAAAGATCTTGTGCCTAGTGAAGTGCCATCAAACCATAGGCCGGCAGTTGTACTTGAATTTTGTAACCTTAAAAGACCTGCAACATCTAATTTATATGTTGGATTGCTGTTGCCAATTCCTACATTTTGAGCATATAAATTTGATAGATTCAGAATAAAAATAACGCTTATTGCTTTAATTATTTTTGACATTATATTATATTTTTTAAACTTAATATTAAATTATAATCTTGTAACTAAATTACCTGT
>JAYUTD010000284.1:0-4457 GCA_043755305.1 Saprospiraceae bacterium | reverse complement strand
TTATGAAAAGGGCGCTCTTTTGTAAAGGGGATAAAAATTGCCGAATTTGTTTCAGTAAAATATTACTTAAGGGTAATATTTTGGCTAAATGTTTTATTTTTTACTGTATAGTCCAATCTATACTCGCCGGACTTCAGTTTACTGACATTGTATGATTTTACAGGAGCATACAATTTACTCTTTTCAGTGTAGATTACATTGCCTTCATTGTCTACAATAGTGACATTTGATGGGTAAGAATTATTGGTAGACGAAACGATCCATTTTTGGTTTCTTTGGGTCACCATAGGTCTGGTGATTTCTTCTACCTGACCATCTGCCAGCAAACTGTTTTTTGATACATATACTTTTTGGTAAGTCACCTGATTTTCATCTTCAACGATTACTGTATAAGTACCTACACTTAAATTTTTAAGGTTGTACAACCTTGACTTCGATTTGACAGTGATGAACTCAGAGAAAATTTCTTCTCCCTTCATATTGTTGATGGTAACATTCGCTGTTTTACCAACAATTTTACTCAAATCTAATTCCATTACCTTAGTATCTATGTTTACATTTATCAGGTAAGGATTTTCGGATGCCATAACATTTAGGTTTAACATCACAACTGTGAATAACGCTAAAATTTGTTTCATTTTCTTTATGTTTATATTTATTTTAATATTCAATTTTAATACTGCAAAGATAAGACAACGGGCAATGGGTAACTACATTGAAATTATCAAAAATATATGCTATATTACCTTTAAGCCAATTATTAACTAAATTTTGTGGTAAAATAGAGCATAATTAATATTTAAAACAAAATATAAAACATGTAAAATAGATAATTACGGAATAATAATATATGTAATTATCAATATTAAGATTGTTAAACTATGTATTTGAATAATTGTAAGTAGGTATTTGCTAAGGTATCACACATATTAAAAAAAACAGATAGGACATTTTATGTAATAAACGATATAAAATATCTTATTATATACAAATATACACAGTATATTTCAAAATATGTATATATTAATATGTTAAACAAAATATAATATTTATTTTTAGGTAAAAATGTGGTCCTTACATCCGGGATAAATTAATCCATTTTTTTTAGCAGCAATATTTTATTAAATTTGATTATAAATGCACTTTAAAAAATTCCTTTAAAAGTGCAAAGCCAATTTTAACCATAATATCATTCGGGAAATAAAAAAATTACCATGACAAGATTTTTATTTATTTACTTTTTTATTGTTTGCTCCAATTTGGTTGCACAATCCATCACTAATAAAGGATCCGGCATTATTCAAACGGAGGCCGGTATATTTGGAATACCTCAGCATACACAGGAAGTATGGGATCTGGAGTTAGTAAATAAGACTGCCTCAGACAATGTATACGCAATACCAAAGGCAGAAATTCTAAAAATTAAAGCAGAACTAAATCAAAGAAGGCTCAATACGGAAGACCATACAAAAACAAACCATAGGTCTGATGCTAAACCAACTTTGGGTGTAAATTTCAATGGCAATTTACAAGGCAATAATGTGCCGCCTGACAACACTATGGCGGTTTCAAAAAACGGCTTCATTGTATCGTCTATTAATTCCAATATAATTTTTACCAATAGTGCCGGTAAGCTCAATTTTACCCAAAACTTAACCGACTTTTATACCTTTCTTGATATCGGGTCCAGTGTTTATGATTCAAGGATCTTGTATGACGTAGAACTCAACAGATTTGTAATATTGGCTTTGCACGGCAATACACCGCAGACCACAAAAATAGTCATGGCCTTTTCTAAGTACGAAGACCCATCTGCCGGGTGGTATTACTATAGTATCAAAGGCAATCCACTCAATGACCCCAATTGGTTTGATTATCCAAATGTAGGTATGACAAAAAAAGACCTTTTTATCTCAGGCCTGATCAGAAACAATGATGGAGATTGGCAATATTCTATACTTTTTCAACTTGACAAACAAAGATGTTTTAATGGAGAAGCGGCCAACTATAAATACTACAGCGATATAAAAAATGAAGATGGTACCAAAGGATTCAATATCGTACCTGCCCATTCTGCATGGTCAACTTATCCTGCACAAAAGATGCATTTTATAAGTAATGTAGCGCAAGGAGGCAGTAAATATTACCTGCATACTGTCGATGGAGCACTTGCAGAGGACCCGGTAATGACAGCCAAAGTGGTTACAGGATTGCAGACAGCACTTGCTCCCGATGGCGCACAGAAAGGAACATCCAATGTCATGAATACATTTGACAGTAGGATATGGAATGCAATGGAGTTAAATGGCACTATCCATTTCGGTGCTCATGTAAATAGCCCCGCGAATACCTCAGCTTTAATGTACGGCAGGTATGATTTGGCAACCGATAAAGTATCGGCCCAATTGTATTATGATGCAAAATACGACTTTGGCTTTCCATCTATTGCCGCCATTGGAGATTCAGAAACCAGCGACAAAGTGCTTATCAATTTTTTGAAAACCGGCAAAGATATTTTTCCATCACAGGCAGCCATACTTTGCGAAGGGACAGGAGATAATTTTGATTGGGGCAAAGAAGTAAACACTAAGACTGGAACCGGTTTTGTCGATGCACTTACGGACAATAGAGAACGATGGGGAGATTACACTACTGTGTCAAGGAGGTTTTTTGACCAAAAACCAGAAGTGTGGATTACTGGTTGTTATGGAAGGTCAGGCAGCTATGGTACATGGCTTGCCCAGTATTTTTCGGATTCAACTTCTGTATACATTGATTATACTGCCGATTCTACGGCTATACTTCCCGGACAATCCAGTACATTTTCTGTAGTATCTCCCAAGCAGTATACTATTGAGTCATGGACATTTGAAGGCGGCAGCCCAGCCTCATCGACAAGCAAGAATCCAAAAATCAAATACAGCAGCTTTGGTACTTTTGATGTGATCGTAAATTTGATCGACAATGCAGGTATTGCCCATACAATAGTAAAAAAGGATTACATTACTGTAGCTCCCAAAGTGGTTGCCCCAATCGCAAACTTTGCAGCCAGCGAGGACACTATTTTTCAGGGGCAATTGGTTCAGTTTTCTGATAAATCTACCAAGGATCCGGTTCAATACATCTGGACATTTCAGAATGGAATACCAGGTACGTCAAAAGAAAAAAATCCTATTGTACAGTACACCAAAAAGGGTTCGCACTACGTTAACCTTACCGTGAAGAATACCGCCGGGCAGGACAACGAAATAAAGCAAAAATTTATTACTGTACTTGAAGTAAGTGCCCCAGCGGCCAATTTCAGTGCCGATAAGACCGATGCTTCTGTCAACGAAGAGATTAATTTCAACGACCTGACTACCAATTATCCCATATCGTGGAAATGGTCATTTCCCGGGGGCAATCCTGCCACGTCTGCGGAGCGCAATCCTAAAGTTGTATACAATGCCATCGGCAAATATGATGTGACACTTGAAGCGACAAATGCTTTAACCTCAAATGCAGTAACTAAAACAGCATACATCAATATTGGCGCTGTGTCTACTCAAGACAACGAATGGATTAAAAACATTACAGTTTATCCAAATCCACTAATACAAGGGGACAAACTCAATGTTGCCTTTACATTTGGAAAAGGAACAGAGGCTAATTTTAGAATAGCAAACAATAGTGGAAATATTGTCAAGCATTTGCTCAATCAAAAAGTAAAGGTCGGAGAAAATCTTTTGTCTTTTTCGACACAGATGTTGGCATCAGGTAGCTACTATCTGATGATTGAAGCTGCTGAAGGAAGAAAATCGATTCCATTTACCATTTTGTAAGGGATTTGTTACAAGAATAAATAAGAAAGGCTCCAACTTACATTTAAGTGGAGCCTTTCTTTCTATAAAGCTGTTTTAAATACCAGATACAAATTAATTTGACCTAATCAACTTTTTAATAGTTGAAAAATCTTTGTTGTATATTTTTAAAAAATAAATACCATTTGGGATTTCAATTTGTACATTGCCATTGGTATCTTTTTGTTCATATATTATTTTACCAGCACCATCATACATTTCTACATCTACATTGAGTTTTGAAACTTTGGCGTAATCAATAATGAATCTGTCGCTAAATGGATTAGGCGAAACCAATATTTCTGATGAAGAGGAAGGAATCTCATTGGTAGCTGTAGGAGGCAATAATACACCATCTATGACATGCACTACACCATTGTCCGCAAGAACATCTGCCACTATTACTTGTACATTGTTGATGAATACTTTACCGGCTTCAATTTTTACAGTCACTGACTTACCATTGATGGTAGCTATGCTTTGGCCATTCGTCAAATCAGAGGAAAGTGCTTTACCACTTACAGCATGGTACAATAAGATCTGAGTCAATGCACCTTGCGGGTCAGCAAGCAAAGCCTCTACAGTACCGGCAGGCAGTGCTGCGAAAGCGGCATCAGT
>JAYUTD010000283.1:0-4470 GCA_043755305.1 Saprospiraceae bacterium | reverse complement strand
CTTATGCCTTTATAACTTTGAAATAGCCAAATCAACCAATATGTAAGGATGGTTTTATTTTTTGCACTCTTTCTAAATTGAAACAAATAATAAGGCCCAAAAATCAAAAAATTAAAAGAAATAATAAATTAAAAAAGCAATCTCCTCTAGAGATTGCTTTCTTAATTTACTATTTTATGAATTTATCAATACCCCGGATTTTGAATTAAATTTTTATTCACATTCATTTCCAAAGTAGGAATAGGAAAAATATTTCGATGTGGTTCTACTCCTTTACCATCTTTTGTATTCCCTTTCCAGGCCCACAGATAGGTATCTGTCGTAAATTTATTAAACCGTACAAGGTCTGTCCTTCTTTGGGCTTCCCAGTAAAGTTCTCTAGCTCTTTCGTCAAGTATGAATTCCAAAGTTAAATCAGAAAGAGTTAAATTTCCGGCCTTTCCGGTATATGCTCTTTCTCTAATTTTGTTGACATAACCTAAAGCCTTTGATTTGTCGCCGGACGTCCTTAGGATGGCTTCTGCGGCCATTAAATACACATCACCCAATCTAAACATTGGAAAATCTGTATCCGGAAAATCAGAGTCGCTGCCTCTGGCACCAGAAGACGTTACATTCTTAAATTTGTTGATGGCATAGCCATCTGTAAATAATGTTAGGTCGTTGATTTCAAGATTTTGTCCATCTTTATAAAAAAAACCTCTTTTATCAAAAGATGTTAAATTTATTTGGTAGGTATAATCGGGTTGATCTATATACAATAGGATTTCATATCCACCATCTTTGTCTATTAAAATATTGTTACCACCTTGTTCTAAAATTGCATCTGCATCTTTGTCACCCAGATTTACAGTCCAGTCTTTATTTGATCTAAATTTTAACTCTCCTGCAACTAAGTCTAATTTTACTTTCAAGGCTTTTTTGTCTGCATCCCATGTCATTGGAGTGTCATTATCCCAACCACCAGCAGTAGCACTTCCTATAACACTCCAATTTCTTTTTTCTATTTTGTACGTGTTTTTTCCTGTATTGAGGTCAATATTCACGTAGTAAAGTCCCTCTTCAGTAACCTTTATATTACCCCCATTTGCCTCTAAAATACCATCATTATTGGTATCTCCAAGTTTACTTGCCAAACCTGGAAATTTCGCAAAAATAAGTTCACTGTTGGCTTTCAAATATACATGTCCTTCGTAAATTTTATTTTTTAATGGAGAAGTTAGCGACAATTCTGTACCATCTGCGTCAAATGGTTTTGATTGAAAACTACCGGCAGCGTATATAACAGTATATGTTTTTGTTTTCCCTTTGTTTGGGGAAACGACAATGCCTGTGGTATTAGAAGGGAATTTTTCAACAAATTGCTTTGTTGTTCTTGTACCTCCCCATCCGCTTGAAACCCCAGACTTTGTTGCGTCCATCGTACCTCCAATACCCGCTCTTATAATAAATGTCATTCCACCCCATGTTCTTGTTCTCAAGCCATCAAAATTTACTGGAAATATTATTTCTTTTGATTTATTGTTGTCTGCTAGAAATAAGTTTTGATAGATGGGCTCTAAAGTATAAGAGGAGCCTATAACTTTTTCTGAATATTCTAAGGCCTTATCGTATTTCTTTTCACCAATGTATACCTCTGCATTAAGGTATAATTTAGAGAGTAATGTCCATGCAACAGCTTGATTTGCTCTGCCATAAGGAGACGCGTTTGGTGCGAGAAGGTCTGGTTCTATAGACAATAGTTCTTTTTCGATAAAATCAAACAATTCTTTAGCATTGGTCTGTCGAGCTACATATGTACCTACAGGATCTGCCTCTGTACCAAAAGGGACATTTCTAAATAAATCCAGTGCATGCCAGTAGCTAAGAGCCCTTAAAAATCTGGTTTCTGCTCTGTAATTTTTTATTGAGCCTCTTAATGCAGCATCTGTGTTTCTTTCATCCAATTTTTCGTTTGTTGTTTGCCTAAGGAACTCATTGGCTATAGATATCTGATAAAAAATTCTACTAAAGAAAGCATAAACAAATCCATCGCTCGAACTCCAATCCATATCATGGAAATCTTTAATAGTTTGATCGTTCCAGCCAATGACAGCTTCATCTGTAGTAAGCTCTTGATGGTACCAGTAGCCTCTCAAATATTGACCAAAACCTTCATCTATACCTTCAATGTCAGATTGACCCGCAGGTCCTTGTTGGCCAGAAACAGCCAATCCAGCATATATTTTAGCAAGCCCGCTTAAGTATGACTCAGGCGTACTGTATGTCTTGTTGGCAGTTTGTATATTTGAATCCAAGGGTTCTGTGTTTAGATCATTAAAACAACCCTGTGCTGAAAATAAAAAGAATGTTAATAAGGAAAAGGATATAATGTTATATGTGTGTTTCATTTTATTCTTTGTTAAAGTTATTAATTAAAATTTATGCTTAAGCCTACTAAATAAGTTCTTGGCCTAGGGTATGTGTTGTTATCTATACCACTAAATATTTCAGGATCGATGCCATCGTATTTTGAAATTACAATAGGGTTCTGAGCTGTGAAGGATAGTCTAAATTTTTTAACAAAAAGATTATTAAAAGTATATCCAAATGAAATATTGTCTACTTTAAAGAAAGATGCATCGGTCACAAAATGATCGCTAAAGGTTAGACTAGATTGGTTTTCTACATTTAAATCAACGGCTGATTGATTTACATTTGAGAGATAGCCCGATGATTGATAGGTCCTTTTTAAATAACCCATGTCCGTCTGAACATTGTTATATACAAAGTTACCAAGATTCGCTCTTGTAGTGAATGAAAAGTCTATGCTTTTATAATTGAAATAGTTGGAAAGGCCAATGACGTATAGAGGTGCTCTTTGTTTGTATCTGTATTTATCCTTATCATCAACCTTTCCATCCTTGTTTAAATCTTCAAACTGATTCTCAAGTAACTTTCCGGTTTCATCGTACTTTTGTTGATACACATAAAAAGAGTTTGGGGCAAAGCCTGGCGTTAAAATTTGTATATTGCTACCCACACCGCCAGCTATGCCGCCTGTGATAATGCCGATGTAAGAAGAATCGCTATTGGTTACCAGCTTTGTTATTTTATTTTCATTGTAGGCAATGTTGCCGACGATGTTCCAATTGGTGTTTTTATTTTTGACTAAAGTACCATTTAAACTAAGTTCTATGCCCTTTCCTGACATTGTACCGATATTAATGTCTCCAAAGTTTGACAAATTTTGAAGTGCCGGTAAATTTACTCTCGAAATAGCATTGGTAGATTTTCTGTCATAAACATCTATGGTAGCACTCAACCTGTCTTTAATCACTGAAAGGTCTAAGCCTAAATTGATGGTTTGATTTTCTTCCCAGAGGATTAACTCGTTATATCCATTTGGCCTTAAGGTAGGATAAAACTCATCCCCTAGTTGATAAAATGCCCGATCTTCACTTTTTCTGTAGGTACCCTGCCATGCATAATATGAACCACCATTTTCCTGCCCGGTAACACCAAATCCGAACCTTGCTTTCAACAAGTTGAGGTAGGAGTTTTCGTTGTTTAATACTTTCACAGACAAAGCAGCTGCCGGAAAAAGACCATTTCTATTCTTTGGACCAAAACGTGAGGTACCATCTCTTCTTAAAGACAAAGTAAGAAAATATTTATCATTATAGTCGTAGTTTAGTCTAGAGAATAGCGATACAAGGTATAACTCCTGAGCGATAGGATTATTGGCGCCTCGCTCATCTACAACACTTCCATTTGCATTGGAATTTCTAAATTGTCGGCTGTCAAAAAAATGTTGCCAAGAATAGCCTGCCATTAGATCAAGATTATGGTTGCCGATTCCTTTTTTGTAATTCATATAATATTCCAAAACAGAATTTTCTTTGTTTTGAGAATAAGTGTTGTTGACTCCACCTCCATTTATATCATTGAATGCAAAAGAGGCAAATGTTGGAATTACGACGGTACCTTTTCCCGTTGCTTTGTTGTATCCCAAGTTGAGGTTAGCCCTTAGTGCCGGAAGAAATTTAAATCTGTAATCGATTGTTCCATTTAAGATATATTCATTGACTTCAGAATTGTCATCTCTAAGGTTAAGTAATGCCAAAGGGTTGGCTGGTGCCAAAGAATTTGGATTGCCATTGCTCACCGTCCAGGCAGTATAGCCCCCATATTTATTATCAGCATCATAAGGATTTTGTGTGGGATCAAAACTTAGCGCACTACCTATGGCACCTCTGTCGGCAAAATGGTTGTTTGATCGACTTGCTTTGACCCCAAAATTGGTTTGTAATCTATTGTCAAAAAATTGTGGATTTACATTAAGAGAAGCAGTCAACCGGTTGAAATTATCCGTTTTCAACAAACCATCTTTGGTTGTGTATCCAACCGATGCTCTATATGGTAATGATGTACCTAATGAGCCGGTGGCACTCAAACTATGGTCTTGTCCCGGCGCTTTTTGGTAAATCA
>JAYUTD010000282.1:0-4471 GCA_043755305.1 Saprospiraceae bacterium | reverse complement strand
CGGTGGCGGATGTATTCTTATTGCCATCGGCCAATGAGAGCTTTGGATTGGCGGCACTTGAAGCCATGGCATGTGAAGTGCCCGTCATCTCATCCAATGCAGGTGGCATTCCGGAAATCAATATTGACGGTGTGACCGGCTATATGTGCAATGTTGGTGACGTGCAAGGCATGGCCCAAAAGACCATAGAACTATTGAAAAATGAATCCATGTTAGCCAGTTTTAGCCGCAATGCCCTCGAGCAAGCTAAGAACTTTCACATTGACATCATCTTACCTAAATATGAAGCCTATTACCAGAAAATATACGATAAAGTTATGGCATAATTTGTGCATTTGCTATGGTGCCATTTCATTATAGATTCATTCCTTACTGTTAATAAAAATTCACCGCATGACCATTCAATTTGTACACAATGAAAAACAGTACAATGCAGATTTATCCAAAGGGTGGGACATCTCTATTCCATTGGCAGAAGGTCAGCAAGGCCCCAATTGTTTTTATGCCCCACTGTATGAGGCACAGCCATTGAAAGACGGCGATTTTATAGGAGATACCAGAAGTGGTGCACCTGTCAATTTTTACAACGTCAAACTCAATCCACATGGCAATGGTACCCATACAGAATGCGTAGGACACATAGCTGTAGAAAGAATAGCTATCAATCGTGTATTACAAAACTGCCATTGCGTGGCTAACCTTATTTCGCTTTATCCACAAGTCATGGACAATGGCGATCGGGTCATTACCTTGCAACAAATAGAAGATATTTTACCCGAACTTGAGCTATGCCAGGCACTCATCATCAGGACAATGCCCAATCATGAAGACAAAAAGTCGAGAATGTATTCCGGTACCAATCCCCCTTACATCGACTATGAAGCCATTGCCAAAATAGTAGCGCAAGGATACGTCCATCTACTGTTTGATTTGCCCTCAGTGGATAGAGAGGAGGATGGAGGCAAGTTGGCCGGCCACAAGGCTTTTTGGAATTACCCGCAAGAAACCAATATGGAAAGAACCATTACAGAACTGATCTATGTGCCGCAAGAAATAAAGGATGGACAATATTTTATGAATATGCAGATCCCTCCATTTGAATTGGATGCCGCATCAAGCAGGGTGTTTTTGTATGAAATGAGCGAAAAGGAGGAATAGAAAGTATAACTATACCATGCAATCAGGCAAGCAGTATTGAGGCAAAATATTTTAGACAATAATACTTTTTAAGGCAACATACTTGATAAATCATTTGTTATATTTGTAAGCCATAATAAAAAAACATTTATAAGGTGAATCACTTCACTTCCTATAGTGACCATTATTTTACCTACCATAGTCTCGACACCCACGGTAAGGTAAAATACTATTTGGATAAAATAAAAAACAATATCGAGCTTGACTATTATGAAAAACTGGAATTGTCCATTGACTACACTATAGCTCTTTTTGAAATTGGGAAGTATGAAAAATACCTTTATATCGTAGATGAAGTCATAGAGAAAGTCATAGAAGAAAACATAAGAGAGATACAAGGCATAGATGTATTTGAAGCGCTACTTTTTAGAAAAGCAGCATCTCACTACAACCTTACAGAATACGATACAGCAATTTTCATACTGCGTCAATTGGTAAAAATAAATGACAAGGAAAATTTATATAAGAATTTACTGGGCAAGGCCATAAGAAGAGATCGGCACAAAAACAACAATGGCTTGCTTAGACCTGTTACAGTACTTTGTTTTCTAATGGCTGTTGTACTAAAATTGCTGGACATATTTATTATCGATTCATTTTACAATGATTACCACGCTGCTATTACCATGATTACTTATGCTTTCTTGTTAACAGGCATATCCATTATGGCACTTGACTATACCCGTTACCTCATAGAAAGATACCGATAGATGGCATTTACCAATTTCGCTAAAACATTACCTGGACTCGGTGTGCTCGTAAAGCTTCGCATATGTCAGGCAAAAAAAATGGTCTATGAATTGGGCAATTATGCCATCTTCTTACTACTTGCACTATTTCTGTTGATTGCTTTTACTTACTACGTCCATAGAGATGAAGCCGGATCACAAAAATTGTTTTTCTTACTCGCAGCCATAGTATTGGTAGTCCATCAATCACGCAAAGACAAAGAATTTGTATTCAAACACATAGCCTTCCCGCATGTGGAAATGATGCTGGAGTACCTTGTGCTTGTACTGCCATTTATAACATTTGGCCTGTACTTTTTTAGATGGCAAGCGATTATTTTATTGTTGCTGTGCATAGCTATAGTAACATACATCAATGTATCGACGAAGCAAAATAAATTCAACTTTTTTATACAATACATACCGGCCTCAATGTTTGAATGGAAGAGTGGCGTAAGGCGGGTATTTTTGCCATTTGTATTGCTCTATATTATCGCGGTAGCTTCTTCTTGGTTTAAGATTTTGCCTTTGGTCGTATTATGGTTTCTGACTACAATGATGATGGGTTTTTATGATGAAAACGAGAGCCTGCCTGTACTGCATGAATACGAAAGTAAGGCAAGTAGTTTTTTATTGAAGAAAGCAATGAACCATATAAAGTTTTTATTGATACTTTATATGCCGATATTGATAGTAAATACTGTCTTCAATCCGGATTATATATGGATCAATACCTTGTTTGTACTGGCACAACTCACCTTGCTGTTATTTGCCATCACTACCAAATACATGACCTACGTGCCCAACGCCAGGCTTTTCGACAACAGCAATTTTACGGCCATCATGACCTTACTTGGGGCATTGCCTGGTTTTTTTATAATCCCATTGTTTCTCGCACTATTGAATTACCGCAAAGCAATAAATAACCTCATACCTTATTTTGACAATGATTGAGATACATAATCTAAACATACGTTACGGCAGTAAAGCAGTCATTAAAGACCTCAGTGCCACCTTTGAAGAACAAAAGGTGTACGGCATCGTAGGACTCAATGGTGCGGGCAAGACCACGCTATTCAATGCACTCAATGGCGACAAGAAAAAGGCTGGTGGCTACATTCAGTACAATGGCCGGGTGCTCGACAAAACAGATGTGGCTTTTTTGGAAACCCACAATTATTACTACTCTTACATTACCGGCCGGGAATACCTCGACTTATTTTCAAAGACCAATGACCGCTTTGATGTGGAAAACCTGCAGAAAATATTTGACCTGCCTCTTGATGAGCTCATCGAAAATTACTCTACAGGCATGAAGAAAAAACTGGCACTGATTTCCCTGCTGAAAAAAGACAAGCCGATTTACCTGCTGGACGAGCCCTTCAATGGCCTGGATATGGAGAGCAACAAGGTAGTAGAGATCATCATCCAGCTACTGAAAGAAAAAGGCAAGACCATATTTGTATCAAGCCACATCATCGACCCATTGCTCAAGGCGTGCGACGCCATCTGCTTATTGAAAGATGGTAGTTTTGCAAGACAGTACACCAGAGCAGATTACCATAGCCTCGAGCAGGATTTGTTTGGAAAATTTGGGGAAGGGGCTAGGTTATTGTTGGAGGGCAGTATGTGAAATTTTATAGACAATTAATACTATCAGTTCAATTTAAATAGTATTATTATTTTTGTAATAACGAAATACTATTTTGTATCAAAATATGGCAAAAGAAAGCTTATTCACGACACACTTAGATGAACTCATATCTAATCATGGCAGATATGATGACGCTGGCTACGAAAGTAGAAAAAAGTGTTTGAGGACATTACATAGCCTGCCTTTGCCAAAAAACAGTGATTTAATCAGGTACCATACAGCGCTTTTATACCTATGTGCCTACCCTGATTCAAATGAGACTACCTCAGTGGTAAGCAAAGAATTCAACCGCATAGCAGCATTTATTAAAAGGGAAAAACTGTCGGCCTCCGATATTGTCATAGATAGCGGACTACCATATGCATACATGCAAACCAGGTATTCTTACGAAGCATTTAAATTTCTGCAAAAAAACAAATCCATTCGCCTAGAACTGCATTCACTAAACAATGAGGCATTTGATGTAAAAGCCTTTTTAAACCTTGTAGCTCCGAGAATCATGAGTGAGGAAATCATCGGCGATTTGAACAATCAGCAATTGTTCCATCTTTTTGGTGTGGAAAAAAGTAAAGATGCCATTGCATTTATACTCAGTCAAATGGATACTATTCAGGCTTCCGGCCTTATGAAGGAGCAATTGTGGCAGCAACTTAAGGCATTTGTAAGCATAAGTAGCGCTGATAAATATTTTTCAAAAAGTTTTAATAAACTATCCTTTGCGACTTGTTTCCTGCACAAAGACTTGATCAAGAAATTTGACTTTAATGCATTAGTCCTGACAGCTCTTCCGTCTCAAAAAAGACTAAACCATACGCAGAAAAATGAATTGGTCATGGTGATTAAAAATTCAATGTTGTTGTCACTAAGAGAAACCGATCCGGCGACGTATATG
>JAYUTD010000281.1:0-11318 GCA_043755305.1 Saprospiraceae bacterium | reverse complement strand
ATGGTGAGGCCTCCATCCGGTATCTGCTACAGGTCTTGAGCATGCCGTAGTGGCGCCGATTTCAGTAGCCAATTCTTCAATTATGCCCCAATTTTCAGGACCTTTCATGCCTCTACCGGCTGATACTACTTTTTCAGCTTCCGGTAGTGGTATCGTTCCCGTTTCAGTGTGCCTGGAGATTACTTTAGTAACAGGTGCAGGCACTTCTATATTTATAGTTTGCGGACTGACTTCTGATCCAAATTCCTGTGGTTGAACAGCATTGCCCATTAAGCTAAGCACCTTGACATCTGAAGTAATGGTGTAAGTAGCTATGGCTTTGCCAGAATACACA
Organism: Saprospiraceae bacterium; assembly: GCA_043755305.1. Lineage (GTDB taxonomy): Bacteria > Bacteroidota > Bacteroidia > Chitinophagales > Saprospiraceae > JADKBO01. Next base: position 10,984 of record JAYUTD010000281.1, on the reverse strand, counting down.
GATTTATTGACCTGGAAACCATTCGTTGTATCGGGTACGGCATTGACTCCGCTCACGCTTCCTGCATTGAGCCGAACAGCCAATCTTCCTTCAATTGATTTTCCATTGGCGTTGCTTCTTACTATAATCAACTTTGCGCCTATAGATTCCACTACTGAAGCTATAGCATGTGTATAAGTCTGGCTATCAAAATTTGCCAGGTTTGCATGTTGCAATGTGTGTACTTTATCTGCACCGTATTTGCCTAACTCACCGGCATTGCTTGATTCTCCTATAACCAAAGCATGGACTTCACCGCCAATTTTTTGAGCCGTAAGTTTTGCATAGGTAGCTAACTCAAATCCTCCTTTATTTATTTTACCGTTTGATGGTTCTGCTATTATCAATATCATATGATCTAATATTTAATGATGTAAAAGAAATTATTTTTCACTTGCCTGGGCTTTATTCCGATGCTATATAACTTTGGCCTCTTCGTGCAACAATTTTACCAGGGCATCCATATCATTTGGTTCAATCATTTTGACGCCTGTCTTGGAAGCAGGTAAGGTGTGATTGGTCAATTCCAATCCACTGTTTGTCGCAACTGCTGCCACTACATTAAGTGGTTTTCTTTTTGAATTCATGATGCCTTGCATGTTTGGAATTCTTTGTTCTGCCAATCCTTTTGCTGCTGAAACAACCACCGGACCGCTTACTTCAATGACCTCGGTGCCGCCTTCTATTTCTCTTGTGATTGTTTTACTATCGCCATTGATTTCAAGTTTGTTTATAAAAGAAATATAGGGTAAATTTAAGATTTCTGCAAGCATGGCACCTACTTCAGCTCCATTGTAGTCAATGGTTTCCTTACCCAGGAATACCATGTCATATCCGGTTGCATTGGCTGCGAGCTGATGGGCGGTTTCAATGGCAGTTTTAGGATTGCAATCTACCCTTATTGCATCGTCTGCACCTATCGCCAAAGCTTTTCTTATAATGATGTCATTGGAAGCATCGCCAACGTTGATGGCGGTTACTGTTCCGCCATTCTTTTCTTTTAATTCTATAGCCCTTACCAGTGCATACCATTCATCGTAAGGATTCATTATAAATTGAATGCCATCACTATTGTAGTCTTTTCCATTATTGGTAAAAGAAATTTTAGAAGTGGTATCAGGTGTTTTACTTATACAGACTAAAAGTTTCATCTCTTTGTGTGGTTTTATTTATTTTTTAAAAAACAAATTGAGTTTAGTACTTATCTTTGTACCAAGCTATTTCTTGAAAATTGATTGATAATATTATTATTTCATCAATATAAAGAATCGGTATATTGTTTTTATAAGTTGCAAATTTCTCAATTTAATTTGTCAGAATGTAATTTAATGCAAAAATATTTGGTTTTAGCCAATTATTTAACTTTTAGTTTATATAATTATTAATTTAATATATTTAATTATGGACAGCAATCGATTAAACACCCTTCTTGAAATGTACGACGAGGCAAATCATGACAGTTTTGTGTTGTTTGCGATTGCAAAAGAGTATTATTACCAAAAAAACATCTTAAAGGCTATAGAAACATTCGAAAAACTCAAAACCCTTGATGAAAAATATGTAGGCTTATATTACCAATTGGCTAAATTGTATGAAGAAGAGGGTATCTATCCTAAGGCATTATCGACCTATGAAGGAGGCATACAGCAAGCCAAAAAGCAGGCGGATTTTCATGCATTGTCAGAACTGATGAATGCAAAGACTAATTTGGAAATAGAAGAATGAACCAATTCGATAATTTGCTAATTAGCTAAATAGCTAATTGGCTACTACATTGACTTCCATCTCCAATTCTACACCAAATTTTTCCAATACCGCTTTTTGAATGGTGACAGCATAACCATAGATTTCTTTGCCACTTGCCTGCCCATGGTTTACAATGACAAGGGCTTGATTTTTGTAACTTCCTGTATTTCCCACCGTTTTGCCTTTGAATCCGCATTGGTCAATCAACCATGCCGCAGCGATCTTTACTTTATCTCCTGCAGGATAGCACGATATATTTGTGTATTGCGCTTGCAATTTATCGAAAGTAGATTTTTCAATGACTGGATTTTTAAAAAAACTTCCCGCATTGCCCACCACTTTTGGGTCCGGAAGTTTTTCATTTCTTATAGCTATAATCGTCTCACTTATTTTTGCAATGTCATTTAAATGATCCTCTCCTACCCTGGCCTTGACATCAGCATAATTCAGTACTGCAGATGGTTTTTTTGAAAGCAGATAGCTAACGTGGGTAATGATGAATTGTCCTTTGCATTCATTTTTGAAAATACTATCTCTGTATCCAAACTTACATTCCGATTTATAAAATATTCTTGTTGTACCCGAGGCAATCTCTATAGCATTTAAGCTGTGAAAGCAGGCATTTTGCTCTACACCATAAGCACCTATATTTTGCATGGGTGCTGCTCCTACGCTGCCTGGTATGAGTGATAGATTTTCTACACCCCAAAAATTATGGGCAACCGACCACAATACAAACTGATGCCATATCTCACCTGCCCCTACCTTAACTAGGAGTTGATCCTCGTCTTCGTCAATTACCTCAAACCCTTTGATCTGATTCCTTAAGACAGTGCCGGTATAGTCATTTAAAAAGAGTACATTGGAACCACCTCCCAAGACCATAAATTTTTCTTCGCCCAATAATAAAAAAGCATAAATGTCCTGCACTGAATAGATATTGATCAATGCTTTGCACCTCACATCAATGCCAAAGCTGTGGTAAGGTTTTAAACTATAATTATTATTAACTACCATTGAACATATTTAATACAGTACTGGCATGGTTTGCAAAACTAAAATAAATGCTTTTTGAAAAATGACCTAAGTGCAATCACGTAATTTACAATGAACTTTCAGGCGAAGAGATTTTCTTTAATTGTTTTAAATTAAAATCCCATTGAATGCCTAGTGAAATTACATTGGCTTTTTCTTTGTTCCACCCATATTTGAGAAAGCCTTGTGCCCCAAAGCCACTTAAGCCAAAGCCATAGCCAACTTGAGCTATGTATGTTCTGAACAATTTTCTTTGCACCCCTTTTGCCTGATAATCATCTGCAAGTCCGTACAATTCTGTTTTAGAATATTGTATGCCGCCTCCTACACTAAAGCCTAGCTGACCTTCCTTATCAAGTCCTGATAAACCATTGAAATTGAGTTTTCCCATAATAGGAAAACTCACCGTGCCAAGGCCTTTGTAATCTTTTATTGCCAGGCCCAAAAAGCCAATGTTGGCAGCAGCTTCTGCAGAGAATGAAACTTTTCGCCCGCCTATCCATATTTTCGGTCCCATACCAAGATTGAGTATTGCACTGCCTGCAGATCTTCCTGCTATTCCATCGCTAGGGTTTGAATACCTATGGTAAATGTCACTTATGACTGTAACGCCATAGCCAAATTGTGCGGAAAGAGAAATAGAAAAAGCGCATAAAAGCAAAAGCGTGGTATGTCTGATCATAGAATTTTATATTTAATACGAATGGAAATGGAATAAGTAATAATAAATAGCCTGATTTTTTATAAAAATTGAAGCCTAAATAAATGCAAAAACCCAAAGCTTCATTTTTACATATATTTTTTTATTTAATATTATCGACTGCCATTGCAATTATGTACAAAAATAGTACTATTTACACAAATAGCCAAATATGTTTTAATGGTCATCAAGCAAACACAGAGAATGTAAGGTACAGCCAAAGCTTAACCACGCATATAATTAGCAACCTCAGCACCTAATGTAGACAGCGCTCCATTGATTTCTTTTTTGAGTCCGTTCATCATGCCCAAGTTTTGTTCCTCATTCGCCAGGTGCTGGTCAAAAGCCCGGAAATTATCATCGATTCTGTTTTTAATTCTGGCAGTATATTCATCCAATGTAGAGGTTACTTCTTCTTCCATTTGAACTCTCCCTTTTTCGACCTCTTCTTTAAACTTTCTGACGATCCTTCCTTTGTTTAGACCGAGAGATACGCCTGCAAACAATAAGCCCACAGTGGTAAGAATACCTCCGGTAATATCAAATACCGCACCATTGACAAGTGCAGTTATGAATACGCCTATTACAGCAATGCCGCCGCCTGCAGCCAGATTCGGCGTCATTTTAGAGGATTCTTTCATCAAAGCCTCATCGTAAAAATTTTCAGATTTGTTCATGAATTGCATAAAACTCTGTTGCAGGTCTTTAAGTACATTGGCTCTGCGTTCGGCAATGTCTGCAAATATTTCGTCAGATTCTTTGAGTACTGTCTTATTGTTTTTAAGTTTTGCATCTACCAACTTGCCCATCAACTGGATATTGTCAGCCACATCTGTGATGCCACTATGCAATTTATCCCGCAATTGCGTGTTCAATTGCAATTCAAAATCTTTGGATTGCTGGTTCAACCAATCTTTTAAGCCTGACTGAGTGCCAAACATGGATGAAAATGAGCGCTTGATGACAGTAATAAATGAGAGGCCTGCAGACAATTCTTCTTCTTTCTGGCCGGTAATCTTGTCGTAAGCAGCAATGAGATTCTCAGTCAATAACCTAACCTGGTTTTTTGTTTTTATTTCCTGACTATCAAGGGTTTCTTTTATATCTTCCCTAAAGTTTTTGTCCAGCAGGAATTGTTCTTCTCTGAGTTTTAGCGCATTGGCAATTGTATCTGTTATTTTGGAAGCAGTATTGATGGTATTGGATAGCTTAAGGTAAGGCGCTTTACCGCCTGTAATGTTTTCTTTAATATAAGCCCTGAGTGGTAGGAAACCACTGGCTTCTGTTAGTCCATCTATTTCTTGCTTTGCTGAAACGGCAAATACATGCGGATGTGCTATACCCTTTTTCTGGGCAATTTCTATAATACCTTGTGTGTTGATGGCAAGATCGCCCTCTGTCATAAGGTCTTTTTGTTGGAGCACAAAGATTATTTTGCGTCTCCATTCAGAATTAATGTAGTCAAAGAAATCCCATGCCGATTGCCTATAAGGGTTTTTGGATTCAAAAACAAAGACAATCAAGTCAGAATAAGGAATAAATTTTTCGGTAATCTCCTGGTGATGCGCCACAATCGTATTTGTACCAGGTGTATCTACGATGGCTATTTCTTTGAGTATATCGACAGGTTGTGTTACTTTTTTTATATAATCAGTGATGAATACAACGGACTCTTCTTCCCCATATACGATTTGCTGTATGGTATCTGTCATTGGGGATGGTGCTACTTTGCAGATCTCTTTTTTTGACTCCAACAGCGCATTGATAAAGGAGCTTTTGCCTGCTTTCACTTCTCCGACGATCACAAAGGTAAATGGGGCCTCTAGTTGCAAGTGTAGATATCTGACCGTATCACTCATCTCTTCATTGCGAATATCGACAGTAAGCTTTTCAAGCTTGGAGATAGCCTGAGAAAGTTTATTGTTGTAATCCACTATTCTTGGATCAATGCTGTTTTTCATTACTATTGTTATAATTTAAAAGTAAAGATAAGTATTTTGTCCGGTCTTTTTTAAGTGATCTTTAACAGGAATTGACTGATATTAATCAAGTTCTTTATTTTTGTTGAAATAATCGACTATAGAATAATTGAAGGTAAAAACGATTGTACTTTAGCCAAAATTTAGCAAAAGGAATCTATTTTAATGAAATTATACTTCATTGCCATTTTACTACGATTAAAATTAAGATCCATTGTCTTTTATGCTATTAATAATGGTATGATAATATTCAGTCCTTCTAGGCATTGGAATAATTCAAATAAAAATAAAATAAGTATATTTGTAAATGGCAATTCATTTACCTCAGATTAATATTATAATTCCACTTTTCAACGAAAGTCAGGTATTTCAACAACTTATTGATAGAATTACTTTGCTCATCAATGAATCAAAACTTTCCATTGAAGTTATATTTATTGATGATGGCAGCAAAGACAATACCGCCCAATTGATGACAACATTGTCCAAAGCAGACAGCAGATTTCAATCCATCATTTTGTCCCGCAATTTTGGGCATCAGACTGCTCTGACCGCGGGGTTGAGTTACGCAAATGCTACAGAAGCTGTGTTGATCATAGATGGTGATTTGCAGGATCCACCAGAATTATTACACGATTTTTATTTAAAATATAAAGAAGGATACGATGTAGTGTATGCTGTAAGGAAAAAGAGAAAGGAAAGTTGGTTCAAAAGGACTTCATACAAGTTGTTTTATAAAATTTTAAAGTCAATTTCTTACATTGAGATACCGCTTGATTCAGGTGATTTTTCTTTGGTAAGCATGAATGTAGTGCATCATCTAAAAAATATGCCCGAAGAAAGCAGGTTTATCAGAGGTATGCGCAGTTGGATTGGATACAAGCAGATTGGATTAGAATATGAAAGAGCAGAAAGGGAACAGGGAGAATCCAATTACACTTTTGCAAAGTTGTTGAAATTGGCCTTAAATGGAATATTCAATTTTAGTGAATTCCCCATTAAAGCCATTACAAGTTTGGGTATGGCGACGATTGCGGTTTCTATGGGTTATATGATTTATATATTGTATATGAAATTAATATATAACAATATTCCGCAAGGTTTTACCTCATTGGTCTTTTTAATTGTACTATTCGGAGGAATTAATCTCCTGGCAATAGGTATAATTGGAGAATATATTTTGAGGATATTTTTCCAGGTTAAATCAAGGCCATTGTTTATTGTAAAGCAACATATAAAAAATCAAACAGAACAAAATGGACAAGGGCTACTATAAAGATTATTATGCGCTTGAAAGGAGCCATTGGTGGTTTTTAGGAAGGTTGGAGATATTGACCTCAATTTTGAGAAAAAAGGTCTTACCTGAAAACAACCCAGTACTTTCTATTTTAAATGTTGGTGTAGCCACTGGTGCTACAAGCCTTGCTTTAGAAAAATATGGTGAAGTCACTTCTGTAGAATTTGATGCCGAATGTTGCCAATATTTGAGAGAAAACTTAAAAATGGATGTAATCAATGCTTCTATGACCTCTCTACCTTTTGCCGATCATTCATTCGATATTGTTTGTGCCTTTGATGTGATTGAGCATATAGAAAATGATCGACTGGCTTTGAAAGAAGCCTATCGGGTTTTAAAAGAAAATGGCAAATTATACATTACTGTACCAATGCACATGAGTTTGTGGTCTGACCATGATGTCATAAATCATCATTACAGAAGGTACTCCTCGGAAGGTTTGAAAGACGTGATAATCCATGTAGGATTTAAGATATCGTACAGCAGTTTTTTTAATGCCATATTGTTTCTTCCCATATATTTGGTTAGGTTTCTATCTTCTTTAAAAAAGAAAAAAAGTGACGCGATTCCAAAGTCGGATTTCAATGGTCTTAATACGAATAAAATTATCAATGGTATTCTATTAACCGTATTGAGGGTTGAAAAATTAGCCCTCAACAAAGGAGTCAAGTTTGGTTTTGGGGTGTCTAAAATTATAATTGCTAAGAAATGATTAAAATTATTTTTTATGAATTGAAGGCTAATAAGATTAAGAATAAAAAAACAATCAAATATTTATTCGTTAAATACTTCTACCCTCAAGTTGTCAAATAACATTTCATGAGGTCCATCTGCATTCCATACCAAAACAATTATTTTAGAAAAAGCTTCAGCAGGTAATTTAGCATCCAGAAACAAATCTTTGGCCTGACCATCTACTAAAAATCTGTGTGGTTTTAAAACATTTTGCTTTACCAATTCGTTTTGATTCATGAATTTTATGATTACTTGCGTCATGCGCCATCCTTCCCACTCTTTCTGTGTGCATTGAAAAGTAGCATTGAGCCTTATCCATCTTGCTTGCCCATTATTAATAGGAAATGCATACTCTTTTGAAAATTGTTTTTCTTTGTTCACAAAATCAGCGGTGCTCCCATTGATCTTTCGTCCCTCTTTTACCAGCAAAGTATCTGCATCAAAGTTATTTTCGTATACTGTTTTTACGTTATTTCTGATTTCTTCAAAAAGCTCATTGGTATCGTAGAGTTTTTGGTATTCTACCGGAATGTTCCATTTACCCAGAGATTTATAAAAATAGGCTTTTGTGCTATTGTAGGCATCAAGATAGCCGCCACGGTGCACCCCATGTGTCCACCACAAATTTAAGTAGATGCAGAGTCCGACAAACACGTAGGAAATATACTTTAAAATTGCCTTCTTATCAAAATATTCAATGCTGGCGGCTATAAAAAATGCGAGTACAGGATAGCTCTGCACCATGGCCCTTGAGCCGTACCACCAAATGTCCCAAGCCGTCACTATGTATGTATTCACTACAGCAAATAGCAAAAGAGCCACCCAATTGGTCTTTCTTTTTATTAAAAAATAAATACCTATTACCGCTAACAACATTGCAGGAGTGTAAATCAACCATCCTGTCCTAAAACTAAACATATAATCTTTAAAATGTGGATGCAGCCAGGAGAATTTTTGGTCTCCATAAGTATAGATAAGAAACTCATTGCCTACATACTTATAGTACAAGATTTGGATCGAACCCAATAAAGCAATTGCAGCCACAGTGATAGCCAAACATGTTTTGTTGGTCCAGTAATACCTTAATCTTTCAATAATAATTTTTCCACTGATTTCATTTATCCCCCACAATGCTGGAATAATAATACCAATTATATCCGTTGGTCTTGTCAATGCGCATATGCCAACCAACAGTCCAATATAAAGTGCATGTCTTTTTGACGGGGATTTATAAAATAATGTAGTAAAATAAATAAGCATTGCGTACCAGGTAAACAAATAATTATGCGTCATGGCATTATCTATGGCCGCATAATTAAAATAATTGGTGGCCAATGAAATAATGACAATTACTATTGCTGTAACTTTATCTGAAAAATATTCTAACAGTGCTTTTCTTAAAAACCAAAGGCCCAGAAAACAAATCAAAATACTGCCAAATTGTATGGCAAATTGGTAGGGTAAAGAAAATCCATCCGCCTCAAAGCCCAAAGGTTTTGCCAATACATGAGCGATGATAAAAAAAGGAAAATATTGAATGGCTTGGCCAATCGAATACTTCATCAGGTAATGCCCACTTTTGGCATGGAACATTACTTGTTGGTTGTGGTCCGGTGTCATATGGTACTTATCAATAACCTTTTGGCCAAAGCCTACTTTTTTTACATCTTTGTAAATAAAAATTGCGGGTAAATACCAATAGTACCCAGATACATCCCAACTTATAGTGGCTTCACTACCAGGTTTACTCCATTTTGGATAGTAAAAAAAAGAAGTAACAAAAAGCAGTATAAAACAAGCCCAGAATGTTCGTTTTGAATTCATACCCAAATGAAATTTTTTCAAATATACATATTAAACTTTTATTACACTGATATAAATTGTCTTTTAAACTTAAAAATCAGCAATAGTTCTAATTCAAAACCCAGGAATTTAATTTAAACAAAAAAAAGGCAATTATTTCATGACTTTAGTGAGAATTTGTAACTTTATAGCTTATTAAAATTTAATATTAAAATGAAAGTTACTCAACACCAATGGTTTTGGCCTGCAATTTCTATATTGCTTTCCTTACTGTTAGCCTACCCATTATTTGGCCATTTCATTTTAAGCCCCAATAGCCACATGTTTGCTTTTGGTGGAGATGCTTTAACACTATACTATAATGTTACCTACCACACTTGTTATGGCTGTGGTGATCATCTTACATCCATGAATTATCCAAATGGTGAGCTCATTTTTATGACAGATGCACAGGGTACTTTGTCCGTCATTTTAAGTTTTATAAACAGAAATATCTTCAACGTATGCCAATACACTGTTGGTATTATCCACTCTATGATGGTGCTATCATTTTTATTTTCAAGTTACCTGATTTATAAAATTTTTATCGCCTTAAATATTGTCCAATGGAGGGCATCGGTTTTTGCATCCTTCGCTGCGGTCATGGCACCTCAACTTACAAGAATGATAAGCCACCATGGGTTATCGTATACTTTTATTATCCCTCTATCCTTATTATGGCTGATCAGAAAATACCACATGCAAAAGGCAGAAAAAAGAGATTTTATATTTTTAGCTGTGTTGCTTTTGTTTACCTTCAATAATCCTTATGTAGGCTTTGGGTGTTGTCTATTGCTATTTGTATCATCGCTGGTTTTCTGGACCTACAATAAATCAAAATATTATCAGACAGTTTATATAATATCAATAGGCATCTTGCCACTTATTCTGTTTCTAACCTATTTAAAAATAAACGACCCTTTTCACGACAGATTACAGCAGCAATGGGGATATTTTATATATAATTCCAAATTAGAAGGCCTTATTGCACCTCCAGGGTCATTATTTGACCAATTGCTTCGCCTGCTGATGGGCGAAGGATTTAAGATGAATGTGGAATCTGTCTCCAATCTTGGTTTTCCAATAACAATAATTTTATTGGTTTTTTTAAGTTTAAGAATTTTCAAACCTGGCCTGCTTAAATCTTTTGAAATTACTCCATTTGTAAAAATAATATTCATTGCCTCATCCATTATATTTCTATATACATCCGCTGCAGTTTTCTTTCCTTTTTCTAAAGAGTATGTTGAAAATAATCTTGGAAAATTACTAATGTTTAAAGCAGTAGCAAGGCTGTCCTGGCCTATGTGGTACGCATTAGTGATTTTGGCATTGGTCTTACTGGAAAAATATTTGAAATTACTTTCCAAATCGGGATATCTCTACACAATAATATTGGTCATTGGATTTTGGTTTATTGATTTTACCCTATACACAAAACCGATTTTCAAAGGAAATGAGTATCCCAATTTTTTTACAACACAAGAGCTTCAACAATTCAAAAATACACTAGATACTGCCGGAATTAAAAGTGAAAATTTTCAGGCAATACTGCTGCTTCCAAGAGTTGCCCTTTGGACAGATTTATTTATTGGGGAACCCAATTTTTTC
>JAYUTD010000280.1:0-4509 GCA_043755305.1 Saprospiraceae bacterium | reverse complement strand
ATACTCTATCGACCATACAGGCGCCTTTGCTTGACAGAATGGAAATCATAGAACTTTCCGGGTACTCTACTGAAGAAAAGATCGAAATTGCTAAAAAGCATTTAGTACAAAAACAAAAGACTGAAAATGGACTTGAGGCAAAAGACGTTGAATTATCGGATGTAGTAATTGAAAAAATCATTGAAGAATATACCAGAGAATCCGGAGTGAGAAATCTGGAGCGAACGATTGGATCAATTATGAGAAACATCGCTGTTAAAAAAGCATCCAATCTCACCTACAATAAAAAGCTTGATGTTAAAGAAGTGGAAACCATATTGGGTCCTGTTAAGTTTATGGGAGAAAAATACATAAATGACAATATATCAGGTGTGGCTGTTGGCTTAGCATGGACTAAAGTAGGTGGAGACATTTTGTATATAGAAGTGTCTACTTCTAAAGGCAAAGGCAAACTAACCCTTACCGGCAATTTAGGAGAAGTGATGAAGGAATCTGCTACTACAGCATTGAGTTACATCAAAGCCAATGCACATTTTCTTGACATTGACATTGATCTTTTTGAAAAAACAGACATTCATATCCATATACCTGAAGGAGCGATACCCAAAGATGGGCCAAGCGCTGGAATAACAATGCTTACAGCAATCGTAAGTGCCATAAAAAGCAAACCTTTAAAGCCTCATTTGGCCATGACTGGTGAAATTACACTAAGAGGCAAAGTATTGCCTGTAGGTGGCATCAAGGAAAAAATATTGGCTGCCAAAAGATCGGGTCTCACAGAAGTGATGCTATCAAAGGAAAATAAGCGACATGTAGATAAGATCAATGCTGATTTTATCAAGGGTGTAAATTTTATCTATGTAGATACAATGAATGAGGTCCTGGAGAAGGCTTTGGGATTAAATGGATTTTGAGTTTAAAAAATGGATTGATTTATCCCCATTCCAAATAATGCAAAATCATATTTTACTGGGTCTTTTGGATCAAATAACCTTAAATTTGAAGTAAGTTCTTCTACCGTCTGCCAATCCGCTTGCTTGCGCTCTATCAAGCCATAGTGCCTTGCTACACGTTCGACGTGCACATCAAGTGGCATCATAAGTGCCGAAGGAGGTATTTTATGCCACAATCCAAAGTCAATGCCTTCTTTATTGCTTCTAACCATCCATCTTAAAAACATATTCATGCGCTTACAGGTTGATTTATTAGATGGTGAAGCAATATGTTTTTTAGTTCGTGGAGCGATATCGTCGGGATTTGAAAACATTTTTTGGTGAAAAAGGATTAATGAAGATTTTACGTCAATAAATTCTCCTTTGTCTAAAAAAGCCTCTTCTAAAGAATCGTTAACTTCATAGTGTTTTTTGAAAAAAAGGATGAAGCCCAGTGCATCGATAGGTTGAAAAGTGCGGTGCACAAAATGGTCAAATCTGAGGAGTTCTTTTGGACTATGGTTAAGGATAAAATCATGCGGACAATTGTCCATACAAATTGCAATTTTTTCAGCGCTGCGGATGATGGATTTTCTATTGCCCCACGAGATCATAGAAGTCCAAAATGCCATGATCTCAATGTCTTGTTTTTTTGAAAAACGATGCGGAATAGATATAGGGTCTTCAGATATAAAATCCCTATTGTAATACAAATTAAATTTTTCATTGAGCAAGAGGCTCAATGATTGATTTACTATATTTTTACTTTTCCCCATAAAAATATCGTGAATAGAAAATAAAAATTGACTTACTCCAGTAAGTAATTGAAGGATTATTTCAATTTTTGCTTTATTTCTATGATTTCATAAGCTTCAATGGTATCATCGACTTCTATATCATTGAAATTTTTGACTGAAATACCGCATTCCATACCAGCTTTAACTTCTTTTGCATCATCTTTAAATCGCTTTAAAGAATCTATTTCTCCGTGTGCGCCTTCTTTTGTAGGGAAAATTACAATACCATTTCTTACCACTCTTATGTGTGAGTTCCTCGTTACCTTACCTTCGGTCACATAGCAACCTGCAATAGTACCCAATTTACTAATTTTATAGACTTCTCTAACTTGGATTTGAGCCACAATTTTCTCTTCTTTGGTTGGTTCCAATAAACCTTCCATTGCAGCTTTAACTTCATCCAATGCTTCATAGATGATAGAATACGTTTTGATCTGAACTCCTTCTTTTTCTGCAAGTAATCTTGCATTTGAAGAAGGACGCACCTGAAATCCTATGATAATGGCATCAGAAGCTGAAGCCAATAAAACATCTGACTCTGAGATTTGACCTACAGCCTTATGTATTACTCTGACCTGAATACTTTCTACAGATAGCTTGATCAACGAATCCGTCAATGCTTCAATAGAACCATCCACGTCCCCTTTGACAATAAGGTTCAACTCCTTGAAATTGCCCAATGCCAATCTTCTTCCTATTTCATCTAAAGAGATCCGTTTTGAAGCTCTATTAAATTGTTCTCGTTCAATTTGTCCTCTCTTGGCTGCAAGTTGTCGGGCATCTTGTTCATTTTCTGTTTCTTTGAATTTTTCTCCAGCTTGAGGAGCACCGCTTAATCCAAGGATAAGGACTGGAGCAGAAGGGCCCGCAGTTTTGAGTTTTTTACCTTTTTCGTTAAACATCGCTTTGACTTTACCACTATAAGCTCCTGCTACAATTGGATCGCCTACATTTAAAGTACCATTTTGTACCAAAACTTTTGTAACATAGCCACGACCTTTATCCAGGGATGCTTCAATTACTGCACCAATGGCTGTGCGTTTTGGATTGGCTTTAAGATCAAGCATCTCTGCTTGAAGCAATACTTTTTCGAGTAGTTTATCAATGTTTTCACCTTTTTTTGCAGAAATATCCTGAGACTGGTATGGACCGCCCCAATCTTCCACAAGTAGGTTCAATCCAGCAAGTTGGCTTTTTATTCTTTCAGGATCAGCGCCTTCCTTGTCAATCTTATTTATTGCAAATATAATAGGAACTCCCGCGGCTTGGGCATGGCTTATAGCTTCCCTTGTCTGCGGCATAATCTGATCATCAGCGGCAACCACAATAATAACTACGTCTGTAATTTTTGCACCTCTGGCTCTCATGGCTGTAAATGCTTCGTGTCCCGGGGTGTCCAGGAAAGTAATTTTTTTATTATTGACAACTACTTCATAAGCACCAATATGCTGAGTGATGCCACCTGCTTCCCCACTTACTACATTTGCTGACCTTATATAATCGAGCAATGATGTCTTACCATGATCCACGTGACCCATTACAGTCACAATAGGAGCTCTGCCTTCCAAGTCATTGGGGTCATCGATTTCTTCTTTTTCTTCTTCAACAATAGATTCGGCTGTCGTAAATTCTACTTGATGGCCAAATTCATTGGCTACCAATTCAATTACTTCTGCATCTAACCTTTGATTGATAGATACGATTACACCCAGATTCATACAAGTGGTAATGACATCAGATACAGGGACATCCATAAGGCTTGCCATTTCTGAAACCGATACAAACTCTGTGAGTTTGAGTTTTAATTCTCCTTCACCTGCATTGGCCAATTCAGCCTTTTCTCGTTTAACCTCTCTACTATCCCTTCTTATTTTTTGGCGCTTATTTTTTCCGCCAGAGTTAAGTCTTGCAAGTGTTGCTTTTAGTTTATCGTCTATCTCCTTTTGAGATACTTCTTTTACTTCATCATTTTTTGGTTTCACACCTGGTCCAGTAGAAGGACCAGATCTTGGTGCGCTTTCTGCCGTAATTTTCTTTCTTTTTCTCTTTCTTTTTGCAGCTTCTGCTGCAGCACCGGCAGGTGGAACACTATCAGATTTTGCGCCAGAGCTAGTCGGTTTTTTGCCAGGACCTCCTGCCCCAACTTTTTTGCTATCGGTTGGCTTTGCTAAATCTTTTTTCCCTTTTGGTGCCGGATTAAATTTTTCAGTGTCAATCTTCCCGAGGATTTTCAAACCCGCCAATTGCGGTGTTTTCGCTCTGTATTCATCAATCTCATTAGCTTCTACCTCTTTTTCATCAGGGGACAAAACAGTCGCTTCTTGTTCAGCATTAATAACAGAATCATCAATATCCTTGTCCTTTGACTTTTTAGGTTTCTCACCCTTGGTTGAATCAGGCTTTGCTTCAGCTTTTTTTGCTTCTTTTTTAGGTTTTGGTTCGAGGTCAATTTTACCAATTACTTTTAGTTTTGGGCCTTCTGTCTTTGGCACAATATTATCCTCTTCTTTCTTGTCTGAAGATTTAGCAGTCTCTTCTACAACAGGAGTCGGACTTCCAGCTATTTCATCACCTTTTGGTGTAAAAGGTTCTGTTTTAGGAATATCAATACTTGGCTTGATTATAGGCTTAAGGATTACAATTTTTTCTTCCGGTTTTTTGAAACTTGTACCAATTTGCATTTGATCAGCATTCTTTTTAATGTCCGCTGAACCTCTATATTCTTTGCTAAGTTGCTCATACATCTCATCAGACAACTTTGCATTGGGTTTGTTCTCAAT
>JAYUTD010000279.1:0-4520 GCA_043755305.1 Saprospiraceae bacterium | reverse complement strand
TTCAAGAGAGTTGATCATATATATGTTCAACTCTTTTTTTTGAATAAAATGTTACAACCATTTTTTACGCTTAAAATAATAAGTCATAAAAAGGGCTATAATGAACATTATGCCCAAAGTAAAAAAATAACCGTTTTTCATTCTTAGCTCAGGCATATTATCAAAATTCATCCCATATACGCCTACTATGAAAGTAAGAGGAATGAAAATAGAAGTAACTATTGTCAAAACTTTCATGACATTATTCATGCTTATATCCGTCATAGACATGTACAAATCTCTATGACTGGCAATAATTTCTCTTTGTGTTTCAATGTTTTCTGTAACGTGGATTAAATGGTCGTAGATGTCGTTAAAATAGATTTGGTTTTCTTTGTTAATATGGCTGCCATCTGCCCGCATCATCTTTGCAATAGATTCTTTTACGGGAAAAATGATTCGTTTCAAGTAAAGCAAGTCTGATTTAAGCGTTATAATTCGATTCAATACTTCCTGGTTCTGATTGGCCAGAATATCCTTTTCCAAATTCGAATTTGAGTCATCGGCGATGTCTATTATATATAAATAATTATCCACGATTACATCATGAAGTAAGAAAAACAAGTAATCTGTTTTTTTTCTTCTTGCCCTTGATTCAGCGTTTTTGAGTCTATTTTTAATGATATCAAATACTCCACACTCCATTTCCTGAAAAGACAATACTGCATTGCCTTTTAACACAAGACTTACTTGTTCCTCTTCAATAATAACTTCGGGATTTTCGTTTTTAATATTTTTCAATCCCGAGTAAATGTATTCTTCATACACTTCACATTTTGGCCGAGATATGGTATTGAGGATATCTTCTTCCGTAAGGGCGTGGATATTGTATTTTTTACAAACATTGTTTACCAGACTCACATCATGCACGCCAATAATCATAATCCAGTGGTACTTAGCAGGATCAAGTTCATTAAGAAAATTGAAAGATACATCTGAATAAGTTTTACACTCTTGAAGAGTGTAAGATATTACGTCAATTCTTGCTTTTGTCTCTCTATCTTCTCCGACATAAATAGAAGACCCGGGAGGTTGTCCCTTTTTCAACACCAGCTTATGCCTTATTTGATTTTTATTTCTCTTTGACATGTCAGTTACTGTTGTGGTTTAGCATGGATTCTATAAAGTATTTAATTAAAATAGCGCCCTTTTCATAACTGTGATTATTGTTGACCACTACATCCACTGAATCCATAAATGGTTCAATGAATTTTTCAAATGAAGGCATCACATGGTGCTTGTATCTGTATAGTACATCTTCAATTGGATAATTTCTTTCTTTCTGGTCCCGTAAAATCCTTCTAATTATTTTATCGCTGGCTTTGGCGTTGATGATAATACTGAAGTCAAGCAATGCTGATATGCCTTTATCATGAAAGATAAATAAGCCTTCGACAACGATAACAGGGGCTGGCTTAAATGTAACATATGCCGCTTCAGCGTCTTTATTGTTGAAAGTGTATTCGAGTCTTTTAACAATTTTTCCCTCTATAAGTGCATTGATATCCTGCAAAAATGCCTGAAGGTCTATGGATTCCGGTAAGTCAAAATTTTGGATGCCATTTTCATCAATCAATTGCTCTTCCCGCGGCCTATAATAGTCATCTTGAGAAATTATGCACAATTCTTCTTCATTAAAATAGGATCTAAGTGCCTTGATAAAGGTTGTTTTACCAGAGCCACTGCCACCTGAAATACCAATGATTGTTGATTTTTTCATTCAATTTCTATATACCATTCTACAAATGAGGAGAAAATATTTAATAAAAAAGGTAAAGATAAAATAAATTATGTAGGTACAATGGTATAATTCAATAAGAAAAATTGATGGTTAAATTTTATTACCCACCCATTCATTTGATTAAGATTGTTGCAAAAAAAGGCCAGTTTGTAAAATTATAACATTGATTTCCTATTTTCAAAACAATTTGTATCTTGCAAAGCTAATTAAAGCCAATCATTTTATGGACAGACTACAAGGTATAATAGGAATTTTTTTGATACTAGGTATTGCCTATGCGTTTTCTAACAATAGAAAGAACATCAATCACAGATTGGTTATGAGTGGCTTAGCACTGCAATTGATCTTAGCGGTAATGGTACTCAAAGTACCTATGATACGAAGTATCTTTCAATGGTTAGGTGAGCGAATGACCAATATTGAGGCTTTTGCTAAAGAAGGCGCCTCATTTGTATATGGAGGGATAATGGTGAATAATTTTAACGGCGGAAGCCACCCTTATTCAAGCCCTGGTGTATTTGTATTTGGTTTCAGTGTTTTATCTACTATTATACTTGTGTGTGTGCTTGTGGCTATATTGTATCACTTTGGGATAATGCAATTTATTGTTAAGCTGATCGCAAAGGCAATGAATTATATAATGAAAGTAAGTGGTGCTGAAGCTTTAAGCAATGTAGCCAGTGCATTTGTTGGACAAGTAGAAGCACAAGTCATGATTCAGCCCTACTTAAAGGGCATGACAAAGAGCGAATTATTAGCGAGTATGGCTGGAAGTCTCGCTTGTATTGCCGGCGGTATCCTTGTCGTCTATGTGAGCTTTGGGGCCAAAGCAGAATATCTTTTGGCAGCAAGTATCATGGCAGCTCCCGGTGCGCTGGTTATTTCAAAAATTGTATTTCCTGAAACAGAGGAAAGTGAAACAATGGGCGAAGTAAAATTACATGTCAAATCCCCCTACAACAATGTCATAGATGCCATTACTCACGGCGCTTCAGATGGTATGAAAATATCTGTAAATGTAATCGCTATGTTAATTGGTTTTATTGCCTTGATTGCAATGATCAATTTTATCTTTACCTGGGCTGGCGGTCAATTGGGGCTTGATTTTCCACTTACGTTAGATTGGATTTTTGGAAAAATATTCTATCCAATGGCCTGGGCTATGGGCGTGCCTTACGAAGACCTCAATAATGCCTCTACCCTACTTGGTCAGAAATTGGTTCTTAATGAATTTGTTGCTTTCTCTAATTTGACCGCTGACCCTGCCACTATCAAAAATGCCTTACCTGTGGTTTCAGAGAGAGGATTAGCAATAGTAAGTATTGCCATTTGTGGCTTTGCCAATTTTTCTTCAGTAGGCATGCAAATCGGTGGCATAGGGGCATTGGCCCCCGAAAGAAAAGCTGACTTGGCTAATCTTGGTATGCGGGCTTTGCTTTGCGGTACACTTGCTTCCTATCTTTCAGGGGCAATAGCTGGAATACTAATCTAGTAGAATACCTAAAATAATGCATAGTGAAGAAAAGAATAAAGTATTCACTATCGTAACCAGGCATAGGGCTATTTTATGATCATTCATGTTAGCCCCTTACTGCGTAATAATTGCGTGAAGCCATAGCTCAAGACTCCATATCAGTGAAGACTGATAGTGTGTGGCTCGTGCCATTCATCTATATCATCAGAATTAATGATGCAGATCATATACAAATGTATTTGTTAACCTTAAAATTGCTTGATCTTTAAACAAAGTTTTCTAATCAATTATCAAGCAAATAAATGGCAGAGCCAACATCAAATACTACATTTGAAAAACTACAGCAACAATTCGCCGAGCAATTCAATACAATTTTCGAAGACAGGCTTGCTGAAAAAACTATAGTTGTCATACCCAGTTTGACTTTGGACTATGCCCTTTTGTCTAAAATCAAGGGACACTTTTACTATGAGGAACGCATGCTTTGCATGCTAATGTTGCTGCGTATGCCTGAAACAAGACTGACATTTGTAACTTCCATTCCAATATCCCCTTTAATCATTGACTATTATCTGCATATGCTTCCAGGAATCACACCTAATCATGCAAGGAACAGGTTATCCCTATTAAGCTGTTATGATTCAGGCAATCTACCTCTAACGCAAAAGGTGTTGGACCGGCCTCGCCTAATTGAACGAATCAGAAAAAGTATTCCCAATGAAAAAGTTGCCCATCTTGTTTTTTTTAATGTTACCGAAGCAGAGCAGTCGTTGGCAGAGCAGCTAAATATACCCATATATGGTTGCAACCCCGCATTGAATTACCTTGGATCAAAAAGTGGAAGTAGAAAGCTTTTTAAACAATGCAATATTCCTCTACCAGATGGATTTGAAGACCTCTACAGTAAAAAAGAGGTAGCAAAGGCATTGGCTGACCTATATATTCAAAGCCCTCAAATCCGGAAGGCTGTGGTTAAAATCAATGAAGGTTTTTCAGGTGATGGCAATGCCATTTATAATTTCGAAACCATACCTGAAGATTGTGTGGATATAGAGCATTATATAAAAGAGCATTTAAAAGAAAATCTAAAGATAGTAGCGAAGAAACTCAAGTTTACAGATTTTTTTAAAAAAGTAAAGAATTTGGGCGGCATTGTTGAATCTTTTGTTGAAGGTAACATAGTTACTTCGCCGTCTGTACAGTGCAGAATAAATCCGCTTGGCGAGATCAGCATTATCTCAACACATGATCAGGTGTTGACAGGAG
>JAYUTD010000278.1:0-4522 GCA_043755305.1 Saprospiraceae bacterium | reverse complement strand
CCCTAATAAATCAATCCAGACTTATGTTAAATTAGGCAAAGGTTTTCACTCCAATGATACAAGAGTAGCATTAAATGGTCAAGTCAACAATTCTCTTCCTGCAGCTTATGGCATGGATCTGGGCATTTTGGTTAAACCACATAAAAATTTAATCCTCGATGCAGTAGTATGGACATTGAAACTTGACCAGGAATTTGTTTATGTAGGCGATGAAGGTGTGGTAGAAGCAGGTGGAAAAACAATGCGTAAGGGCTTAGATATTTCTCTTAGGTACAGCCCCACAAAATGGCTTTTTGTATATACTGATCTTGCATTTGCAAAGCCAAGAAGCACTGAAGACCCCGAAGGCAATAACTGTATACCACTGGCACCTACATTTACGAATACGGGAGGCATCAATGTCACCACAGGCAAATGGGTTACTTCACTAAAATACCGCCATGTGGCAGACAGGCCAGCCAATGAAGACAATTCAATCAATGCAATAGGATATACTGTAGTAGACTTTAACGTATCGTATAAAATCAAAAACACAAGTTTTGGCATTGACATCAACAATTTATTGAACACCGAGTGGAATGAAACCCAGTTTGCTACAGAATCTAGATTACAAGGTGAACTAGTGCCGGTAGAGGAAATACATTTTACTCCAGGCGCACCATTTATGTTAAGAGCGAAAATTGGGTACAACTTTTAAACATCAGTCTTTTGAAATAATTGCCCTAAAAACATTGAGTCTATTGCGCCCAATGCATTGAATTCAGCTGAGCTAATTGGCCAATGCACTCGCCTTTTCATGTATTACATCCAGTAGTTTAACTTTACCAATTGCTTCAATACTGCCCATCACTTCTCCCTTTTTTTCCAGAAATATTCCATTCCAGCCGTCATTGCAATCATTGTGCAGGGTCACTTCTTCAAGTATGAGTTTGCCTCCCGGCTGAACAGTAATAGAGGTATTTTTTGCCATGCCTAAACGACAACATACTTTTAACAATCCGCCTTTATGAACCACAATGGATTTATTGATATCTCTGCCACCCAGCCACTCCATCGTGTCTCTTACGTGAATGATGGCAGTATCTTTCACACACCAATCAGCAATCACGAGCTTGCGTTCTGTGGCAAGTGTATCCGCAATTTTCATATGTATCATGCCTATCTGACAAGGAGTCAGAGCCATCTGTTCGCTATTGTAGTCCATTAGATTATTTGAAACCAATTTGTCACAAGGTGGAGTATCAGTATAATTCCAGCAATTTGGATTATTGGGTGTATCATCGCAACCATCGCTATGCCATGCATGGCTCAGCCCAAATACATGGCCTATCTCATGGCTCAAAAGTGTAGCAAAAAACCAGTCAGGTTTTCCTGTCTGCTTTAGACCACCAAGTTTTACATGATTGCCCAGTGCTATACCCGACTCATTCATTTTAAATTTTATCTTACTCATGCTATCCGGAGGAAATGGGACTACAAATACATTGAGTATGCTGTCTTTACCAATGCCCAATTCTTTTATTACACTGGAGTTAAAATCAGATCTGTTAAGGCCTTTGTTGAGAAAAAAAAGTGGATTTGTCTGGTAATGCGTATAAATCCCTTTATTGGTTTCATACCCAACGGATGGGGTAATCACCCATCTTACAGAAGGATCATAAACAGGAGTATTATTGCCAATCGGCAATGTCATTTTCTTGTTTAATGAAAGTCTATAGTTGGCATTAGAAGTAAGATTGGTGTAAAACATAGTGCCTTCCTCCTGCGTAAAATTGTTTTTACCTGTCAGGTCATCAACGCTATGCCAGTTGATGCGAACCTTTTTCATGGTAGTAACTCCGGGGTGAAGCGTGTCGGGTACATAATTCAATGCATTCCTGCAAGGCGATTTATAGCCTATTGGCTTGTCAATGATTTTTACGAATTTACTTTTTTCTGTAGAAGGATAGACAAAAGTCTGCAATCCTTTGTTACATGACACAAACAGCATCAATACAATGTAGAAAACCGCAAACTTACCCATTGAATTTTTCGATCCTTACTTCTTTAACTGAAACTTTACCGCCACTTTGCTCAGAATACACAAACAATCTAAAAATACCATTTTTTGTTACCAACTTGGCCATTTTGTACGCTGAATTTTTACCGCGTGAAGATCCGGTATGCAATGGTTCCACTTTTTCTACAATATGCGAATTAAAGAAATTTTTTATCCGAACAATGGCCTTTTCTTTCTTATTTAATTGTTGGTCATCTACTATGCATAAATCTACTTCTTCATTTAGATAAGATTCTAACAATGAGTAGTTTGAAGCACCTACAGCTTTAAAAAAATCGGAAGGCGATTGTGCAAGCAACCGATTATTAAAGACTATAAAAATAAAAGCTGCAAAAAAGAAGATTTTTTTATACATTTTACGATTTGAGGATTTACATTTGTATAATAAAAATATTGTCTTATAGATTATTATAACGAATAACTTAGGCTTTTATTCGATTCACTTTATTAAAGGCCAAACAAAATTAAAATAAATTATTGGAACTATACAAAACTGAGTCTTTTATGAGTAAAAAAATGATGCTTTTGATATTGGATGGATGGGGCATCGGTCCTGATCCATCAAGAAGTGCAATTGCAGCAGCAAATACACCAATATATGACGATTTATTGAAAAAATACCCAAATGCTACGCTACTTACTCATGGAGAAAATGTAGGATTACCAGAAGGCCAGATGGGCAATTCAGAGGTGGGCCACATCAATATCGGAGCTGGAAAAGTCATCTATCAGGAATTGGCTAGAATCAACAAAGCAGTAAAAGACAATGAGTTGCAAAGCAATCCCATACTACATGAAGCCATACGCAATGCCGTGGATCGCGGTGCTTCTATTCACATTATGGGCTTGGTCAGCGACGGCGGTGTGCACTCCCACATCGACCACTTAATTGCGTTGTGTCAACTTTTTAAAAATATGGATTGCCCCAATACATATATTCATGCTTTCTTAGATGGCCGGGATACAGACCCAAAATCAGGGGTTAAGTTTATAAATAGGCTCAATGAAGTCATAACGGACAGCAATATAAAAATAGCCACAGCCGTGGGCCGATATTACGCTATGGATCGCGACAATAGGTGGGAGCGCACCAAAATAGCCTATGATTTATTGGTATATGGTGAAGGAAGTAAATGCAGTGACTTGATTGAAGCGCTAGAAAATAGTTATGCACAAGGTATCACGGATGAATTTATTAATCCTCTGGTAATGGTAGATGAAGAAGCGGCACATATTAAAGATGAAGATTTAGTCATATTTTTCAATTTCAGGACTGACCGACCGCGACAATTGACCAAAGTCCTGACTCAGGAACCAATTGAAGAATTTGATCTCTTCCCGCTGAATCTTGACATGATCACCTTTGCCCGATACGACGAAGAATTCGAAGGCATTGATGTACTCTTTGAAAAAGACATGGTTACCAATGGTCTTGGTGAAACCATAGCCAAAGCAGGACTAAAACAACTCAGAATCGCTGAAACAGAAAAATATCCACATGTAACTTACTTCTTTTCCGGTGGCCGTGAAGAAGCTTATGATAATGAATACCGCATCATGGTACCATCTCCCAAAGTCGCTACCTATGACATGCAACCTGAAATGAGTGCCCGGGAAATAACCACCAAATTGATTGCATTCGTGCGTGAAGAAAGCCCGGATTTTGTTTGTCTCAACTTTGCCAATACTGATATGGTGGGTCACACCGGCGTATTTGATGCCGCGGTCAAAGCTGCAGAAACAGTAGATGCATGTGTAGGAGAAATTATAACCGAAACGCAAGCACTAGGTTACGAATACATTATTATTGCCGATCATGGAAATTCAGACTATATGATCAATGAAGATGGCAGCCCCAATACGGCCCATACTACCAACCCTGTGCCTGTAATCTATGTGACTGAAGATAAAAATGTAAAACTACGCAATGGCATTCTTGCTGATGTAGCGCCTACCATTCTTAGTATTATAGGCGTGAGCAAACCTGCAGAGATGACTGGTAAGAAACTCGTAGAATAGTTTATATATTCAAAATGTGAATTAGATCCTGAATATTGGTTTAATTCAAAAATTTCTTTACTTCGTTCAAAGCAACTTCTATACCTTCTGTTTTCTTGCCCCCAGCCGTTGCAAAAGTGGCTTGCCCGCCACCATTACCATCAATATGTAATGCTAATGCTTTTACAATATTGCCGGCATGTAAGCCTTTGCTCTTTACCAATTCTTCGCTAATGGCAATCATGATCTGGACTTTGTCTCCTTCTTCTATGCCAAAAGCTACCGCACCTGAGCCCATTGCTCCAAGCAGATTATAAGCAAGATTTTTAGCATTTTTTGAGTCAATGGTGGTGAGGTGTGCGGTAATCAGTTTTATTCCATTCACATCAGCAGCAGATACAAGCAATTCTTTTTGCATGGCATTAGCCTTCTCTGCAGCCAGAGCTTCCATTTCTTTTTTGAGCT
>JAYUTD010000277.1:0-11463 GCA_043755305.1 Saprospiraceae bacterium | reverse complement strand
CTTTTGGTCTATTTGCGGCATTTCCTTCATGGCTCAATTCTTTGCCAAAATCCGGCAGTTGGATGAACTCTGTAAAAGTAGTGCTTGGTTTTCTTGAGCTTGCTTTGGCTTTGAAATTTTTATCTGTGGCCGATATGACAAACCACTGGGGATTTTTGAGGTATGAGTTATTTTTGGGATTATGGATTCTGGTGTTTATAGGTATAGCGTTGTATCTATTTGGCGTTATAAAATTTCCCCATGACTCGCCACTTAATAAACTATCCTTTACACGAAAAACATTTGCAAGCCTGGCGGTTATAGCATGTCTTTATCTTGCATATGGTTTTACAACCAACCAAAGTACTAAAAATTATAATGCATTGTCATTGATGAGTGGTCTTGCACCTCCAGCCAATTACAATTATTTTAAGCCATCACAAGAAGTAAATGCAGAAATTAAAGCGAAGTATCACTCTTATACAAAATGTGCAAATAACATTGATTGTTTTAAAGATTATTATGAAGGATTGGCCTATGCAAGAGAAACTAAAAAGCCTATGCTTATAGATTTTACAGGTTATGGATGCGTCAATTGCCGCAAAACAGAGGAACACATCTGGGTAGATGAAAAAATCAGGACTAAACTAAACAATGAGGTAGTGCTTGTTTCGTTGTATGTGGACGACGACAAGAAATTGTTTGAAACATTAATTTCAAAAACAAGAGGCAACAAAATTAGAAATGTTGGAAACATGTGGGCAGACTTTCAAATAGTAAATTTTGAGCAAAACAGCCAACCTCTTTATGTTATGATTGATCCTTTTGAAGAAAGAGTTTTAGCCAAACCAAGGCCATTTAAAGAAGGAATAGAAGACTATAACAAATTTTTAAGTTGTGCTCAAGCAGCCTATGGCAAATAAACAATTCACCGCGTAGGGACTTAAAAAACAAGGGGAAATAAAGAAATATTATTTTAGGAATAATAAGTAATTAATATATTATTTTAAAATGAAACCTGCATTATGTTGATTTCAGTATAAAATTTTGTAAAAAAAATAATTTCCGAAAAATTAATCTTGGGTTTACTTTTTATTTAATTTTGTGTTTTATTAATCGGGCTATTATAGCTTATTTAATTTTTTACAATCACTTTAAAAACAATTAGAATAATGAAAAAAGTATTAATCTTAAGCTTTCTCACTCTAGGCTTTTATTCATGTGTTACAAATGACAATGAAACTGAATTTGCCGGAACTCCAGAGACCGCAACCGAAAGAATATGTGCAGCCCATACTGTTTTGGAACAACAGCTTGCTGCCGACCCCACATTACAAGCCAAAATGGATGAAATTGAAAAGTTTACACAAAGAGTTTTACAATCGGGAGATAGGGTATTATTGCCAAATGGAAATGTACAGATTCCGGTAGTCGTAAATGTTCTTTACAAGACAACAGCACAAAATATTTCTACAGCACAAATCCAATCTCAAATTGATGTGCTAAACCAAGATTATAGTGCAACAAATAGTGATTACGGTCTAATACCTAATACTTTCTTACCAGTTGCCTCAGGCAATTGCAATATAGAATTTGTATTGCAAAGTGTGGTTAGAAAGTCAACCAACAAAACAAGCTGGTCAGCAAATGATGCGATGAAAAAAGCATCTCAAGGCGGCATCAACCCAACTACTCCTACCACTTCGCTAAACCTTTGGGTGTGTAACTTAGGTCAAGGTTTATTGGGTTATGCACAATTTCCTGGAGGCCCTTCTGCTACTGATGGTGTAGTTATTGATGACAATGCGTGTGGCAATACTGGTACAGCTTCATCACCATATGGTCTTGGGAGAACAGCTACACATGAAGTCGGCCACTGGTTGAACCTAAGGCATATCTGGGGTGATGCTACATGTGGAAATGATTTTGTATCTGATACGCCTATCCACAATACCTCTAATGGCGGCTGTCCAGCACAGCCACATTACAGCACTTGTTCAGGAAATCCAAGAGAAATGACCATGAATTATATGGATTACACTTACGATGCATGCATGTACATGTTCAGCGCAGGTCAAAGATCAAGAATGTTGGCTACCTTTGCCACAGGAGGCCCAAGAAATAGCTTTGCACAATAGGATTAATTTTATATTTTAATGACATAATTAAGCACCCTGAGTAAACAGGGTGCTTTTTTTATGGAAAATAATGACCTATATTTGCTTTTTAAGTAATAGGCATATGTTAAAAACAATATCAATCGGGTTATTCTTCTGGATTTTTTTAGCGGATAATTCTACAGCGCAGTCAAGTTGGCAAGTAACAGCAAAAAATATTGACCCAAAAAATTATTATGGAGTAACTGTAGCCAACGGTATGATTGGCATCGTGTCTTCTCCAGAACCCTTAAAAGTTAATGATGTGGTACTTAATGGAGCCTATGATTACTACCAAAGGGGAAGGGTTTCCAACATTCTTAAAGGGTTTAATCACCTTAATATGAACCTCGATGTGGATGGCAATCGAATAGGGGCAAGACAGATATCCAATTATGAGCAATCCCTTGATATGCAAAAGGCAATACTCACCACCACTTTCAATGTAGGGGATAAAGCTACTGTAAAATCAGAAATGATGGCACTCAGACATCTTCCATATAGCGCTATGGTCATCCTTACCATAAAAGCCAATAAAGATATAAACATTACCCCAATGAGCGTGATAGAGGCTCCATCGCATTTGAGTGACGTAAGAAATTATTATGCAGAGATAGACAGACCACATGTGCTTATTCCTCTTATGACATCAGTAGGAAAAAGTCCTTCAGGCAAATTAACGTTGGCCGCTAGTACCAGTTTTATATTTGAAGAAAAGCACGGCAATGAGCCAAAACTGATTCATGAAGATTGGGATTACACTATGCATTTAACCAAATTTCATAAAAAAATGAAAGCGGGAGAAAGTTATTCTTTTGCAATTGTAGCGTCTACTTGTGCCTCTAACGAATACGATGATCCACACAATGAAGCAGAGCGACTGACTATTTTTGCGGCTTTAGAAGGAAAGGAAAGACTATTAAAAAAACATACAGAAGCCTGGAGTGAATTATGGCAAAGCAATGTAACTATTGAAGGTAGCGAAGCCATCACCAGAGACATCCGATTTGCCCTATACCATCTTTATAGTTTTGCAAGAAAAGGAACAGCACTCAGTTTAAGCCCAATGGGCTTATCTGGTCTTGGATACAATGGTCATGTATTTTGGGATACAGAATTATGGATGTACCCGCCATTGCTTATGCTTCAACCAGAAATTGCAAGATCATTATTGGAGTATAGATTTCAGCGATTAGAGGCTGCAAAGAGAAATGCATTTTCACATGGATACAAGGGAGCGATGTTTCCATGGGAGTCTTCTTTAGAAGGTACAGAAGATACACCAGTATGGGCATTAACAGGCCCTTTCCAGCACCATATTACCGGGTGCGTAGGTTGGTCATTCTGGAAGTACTATCAGGTTACTAAAGACAAAGTATGGCTCAAAGAAAAGGGTTGGCCGGTATTAAAAGAAGTAGCTGATTTTTGGGCAAGCAGAGTTGAAAGAAATGGTCCCGGTAAGTTTGACATCAACAATGTGATTGGAGCAAATGAATGGCAAGAAAACATAGACAACAATGCCTTTACCAATGGCATGGCCATCACTTCATTAAGATATGCAAGTCAAGCGGCAAAAGAGCTAGGCTATACGCCAGACCCGGATTGGGAAAATGTAGCTGCAAATATACCAATACTCAAATTTCAGGATGGTACCACTAAAGAAAATGCAACTTATGATGGTGTTATCATTAAGCAAGCTGATGTCAATTTACTTGCTTATCCTTTGAATATTGTGAGCGATCCAAAGCAAATTAAGAAGGACTTAGAGTATTATTTGCCAAAATATGCCAAAGACGGTCCTGCAATGGGCGCCGGGATACTATCTGTGCTTTATCAGCGTCTGGGAGAATCGACCAAAGCTGCAGAAATTTTTGCCTCGAGTTATAAACCAAATGAAGTTCCACCTTTTGGAGTGCTTTCAGAAACATCAGGAGGGACCAATCCTTATTTTGCAACAGGTGCAGGAGCTATGCTACAAGCGACATTAAGTGGCTTTGGCGGCTTGAACATTACAGATCAGGGCATTGTTCAACTCAAGTCAGTCCTACCTAAGGGATGGAAATCGATGGTTATTACTGGTGTAGGAGTGGAGAAACGTATGGTAGAAGTTAAAGAATAAACCTGTACGATAATTTGTAAATTGGCCAATTCCCTAAAAAAAACGCTTGTAGCTCAATACTGGCAACAGGCCAAGTTGCCCTCTTTTCTGAATACCGTCAATATCATAACTTAAGGAAGCATCATTGACCTTGTTGCCCACGTTTTGTATATCCAGGGATAAGAAATATTTGGATGTAGAGAGGTTGATCCTTAAGTCAACCCTTGAGTAAGAATTTAATTGAGTAGAAGGAGGACTAGAGTAATCTTTTGTGTTTTCGTAATAGGGCAATGGTACAAAAACAAACTGACCGCCTCTATAGTGAAAGGAAGAGGAGACGCTCAATTTTTTATTACCGATAATCCAATCTTTGCCAATATTGACATTGACGATATTTTTAAAATTATTCTCGGATGTTACCCATTTTGATTCTGGCGCAAGATTTGTATTTTGCATAACACTAAACAGCGTATAATTGGCATTTATCCAAAAAAAATTATTTGCATGATAGTCCAATGAAAACTCAATTCCTTTTGATCTTGCGTGGCCATTAAATTGATTTGTTTTTTGAGAATAATCATAGGTGTTAAAAAAGGAGTAATTGTTGTTGTCATTCGATTTAATATTGCGTATGAAGTGCGCAAATAAATTTAACTGTATGGTAGTTTTTGACCATTCTTTTTTATAATTGATAGTCAGATTTGTAGCTTGTGCCAGCGAAGAAAAAGGAGCCAGCAAAGACAATTGCTGTGCCGACCTATTGCCGCTTAAAGAAATGTAGTGTGATTCGTTTTTATAGGATAATTTTATATATGGATTAATCAAAGTATTTGATTGAATGTAAGCTTCTAATTTACTGTCTATGCTCCACCTTTCTTTTATGGTAAATTTCTTTTCAATATAGGGCAATACACTCCAATAATCTCCTACAAAAGAATTAATATTGTGGTCATTGAACATTTCTTTTACACCTACTATAAAATTTTGTTTTATTTGTAATTTTTGATGCAAACAAACCAATTCATGCTTAAAGTTAAAAGCATTGCCCGCATCGGAACCATCAGGATACCTACCTTTAATTTGTTTATCATCGGTTTTTATAGAGTGAGCTACACCAAGATACAAAGAACTGCCGTCGCCAAACTTTAATGAATGGCTTGCCTCAAAAACACTTATGTCAGAAGTATAATCAATATCTAAATTGTCTTTAACAGATGTAATGCTATCTTGCCGAGCGTGATAGTTTCGGCTTTTGCCTCTGGAAAAAACTACAGATGTAGTTGATTTTTTGGAAGAGTAGTTGTAGCCAATTAAAGCATCTGCAAATCGGATTTGTTCATTGCCAAAATTTACCCCAAAATCACCAAGCAAGCCTGTAAATGAATACCTAAGGTTGGTGTAAAAATGATGGTTTTTTTTAATGAAAGACAAGCCCGATTCAAGCCCAAGTAAGCTCAATTGCAAAAAAGATTGTTTGGGTGGAGTGATTTGAATATTTGAACTGCCACCAATGAATGGGCTTCTTTTATTTGCGTCAAAAGGGGTAAAAAAAGAAAATTTATTAATAACATTACCGCTAAACATATTGACACCGCCTGCTGAGATACTGCTTTGGTCAGCAAATGTACCAGCGTTTGATAAATGATTGGGGTTGACAATATCGAGACCATTCAATTGCCAACTATTGAAGTGAATTGGCAGTCCGTGGTATATGATGCCATTGGCCTGATCATTATCATTGCTAAATCCAGGATATTTTATAAGCAATCGAGAAGGATCGTCAAAGGATGCAGCCAATTTTTTAAATTCTATATTCGTCAACAAAACTCCCTCAGAATTAAATATTTTTTTTCCTACGAAAAGTACTTCTTCGTTTTGGTAATGCGGCATAGTATCTTGAGCATCCTGTGCAAAAGCACATGCAATACAGCGTAGGGTAAAAACAAAAGTAAGTCCAACTATATTTATTTTAAACATCTGATTTTTTATGAATGCAAGATAAGTAAAAAAAAAAGTGTTTCTATGTAATGCCTCACAGAAACACTTTTTAGCAATTGTAATTTTGTAAAAAAATCAACCAATTACATTTTACAATAAAGCTGTTTTTAGTATATCTTCTTGTTGTTTGTCGTGCATTTTTTTGAAACCTGTGGCAGGAGAAGCGCTTGCTTTCCTTCCTATAAAATCTATAGGATCTTTTCTGAAAGTGGCCAAAATATGGTTCCATGCGCCCATGTTTTGGCTTTCTTCCTGTACCCAGAAAACTTCTGCGTTTTTATGTTTTTTTATGATGTCACGCATCTTTTTTTCCGGTAACGGATACAATTGCTCTACTCTATGGATAGCTACCCCTTTTACATCATGGGTTGTCTTGTATTCTTCTAACTCGTAATATATTTTACCTGAACAAAATAAAATCCTTGTTGGGTTCTTCACAGAGGTGTCTTCAATCAATGCCTGAAAACCATTTTTGCTTTCAAATTCTTTAATTGAAGACATGCATTTAGGATGTCTTAACAGCGATTTAGGCGACATAAGGACTACCGGTTTTCTAAAAGGCATTGCCAATTGTCTTCGAAGTAGATGAAAGTAATTTGCGGGAGTAGTTACATTTGCAATGATCATATTGAAATCTGCACACATTTGTAGGAATCGCTCTAGTCTGGCGCTGGAATGCTCTGGTCCCTGTCCTTCCATACCGTGAGGAAGCAACATGACCAATCCACTCATTCTTTGCCACTTGCTTTCACCAGCTGCTATAAATTGGTCTATTATGGTCTGGGCACCGTTGAAAAAATCTCCGAATTGTGCTTCCCATATGACAAGGTTTTCAGGAGAAGCCAAAGAGTAGCCATATTCAAATCCAAGTACGGCGAACTCTGAAAGCAAGGAATTATATATTTCAAGTCGACCATTCTTATTTAAGCCTTCTAGCCTATTGTATTTTTCATTGGTTTTTTCATCAATAAATACAGCATGTCTGTGAGAGAATGTACCTCTTCTTACATCTTGACCACTTAGGCGAACTAGTCTGCCTTCATTAATAATGGATCCAAAAGCGAGTAACTCTGCAAAACCCCAGTCAAGCTCTTTGCGGTCAAGCATTTCTTTTTTGGATTTTTGAAGTCTGTTGATTTTAGGCAAAACGCTGAACCCTTCAGGAGTTGACATTAAATGTTTTGTAATTTTTTCAATATCCTTGGAGGAAATACCCGTGTCAAAAGTTGTTTCGAGTTCGGCAGTATTCCCTGTTCTACTCAACTTTTTCCATGACATTTCGGCCTCTTGATAAGTATAAGGTAGTGGTCTTTCTTTAAGCATATCAAGTCTCTCCTGGAGCATGTTCCAAAACCCTTTTTCCAAATCCTCTGCCAATTTTCCTTCTATATCACCCCTTTCCATAAGGGTCTTGATGTACAAGGCCCTAGGATCTAAGTGATCCGCAATAAGGTCGTACATTCTAGGTTGAGTGAATTTTGGGTCGTCGCCTTCATTGTGCCCATGTCTTCGATAACAAACCATATCAATAAACACATCGTTATGAAACAAAGCTCTGTATTCTGCTGACAGTTCTGCAGCATAAACAACAGCTTCAGGATCGTCGCCATTGACGTGAAAAACAGGAGCCTGCACCAAAGATGCAGCAGCAGTGCAATAAGTGCTTGATCTGGCATCATCAAAATCGGTTGTAAAACCGATCTGATTGTTAATAACAAAATGGATGGATCCACCGG
This sequence comes from Saprospiraceae bacterium, assembly GCA_043755305.1. Lineage (GTDB taxonomy): Bacteria > Bacteroidota > Bacteroidia > Chitinophagales > Saprospiraceae > JADKBO01. The sequence goes on along the minus strand of JAYUTD010000277.1, from coordinate 3,496 downwards.
TGAAATACCCGGCCAACTGGCTCATTTGCACTGTTTCATACACTACACCCTGTCCTGCAATAGCAGCATCACCATGAATAAGAATTGGTAGTATTTTACTGTAATCATTTTTATATAGAATGTCCAACTTTGCTCTTGTAAAACCTTCCAAGACTGGATTAACACATTCTAGGTGAGAAGGATTAGGTACTAATTTAAGAGTGACATTTTTATCCGTTATTGTTTTTATTTGAGATGAAAAGCCAAGATGGTATTTTACGTCACCATCTCCAAAACTTTGGTCTGGTATAGAAGCACCTTCAAATTCAGTAAAAATTTGTTCATATGTTTTACCGAGTATGTTAGCCAAAACATTGAGTCTTCCTCTATGTGCCATACCCATTACTACTTCTTCAGTGCCGAACTCCGATGATTTATTAATTATGGCATCTAAGGCGGCAATGGTTGTTTCGCCACCTTCAAGAGAAAACCTTTTTTGACCCACATATTTTGTATGTAAAAATTTTTCAAACATAACAGCGCCATTGAGTTTTTCTAAAGCTCTTTTTTTCTTAACTAAAGACAGTCCAAAATCTTTATTAGGTGAACGGGATTCAAATTTGGATCTAATCCACATTCTTTTTTCTCTATCTTCTATATGGGCAAATTCCAGACCTATATGCCCACAATAAATATCTTTTAATCTGTCCAAAATTTGTTGTAGAGTGGCATTTTTTAGCCCAATTTCTTCTCCTGCCGAAAAAACTTTTTGTAAATCTTCTTTGTCTAAGGCGTAATCCGAAAGTTCAAGGTGAGGTGTCCTGTCTTTTCTTTTTCTAATGGGATTTGTTTCAGAAAGCAGATGGCCCCTTTGCCTGAAGCCATGTATAATGGACAAAACGCCAAATTCTTTGGTAAGATCAGAAACGGAAGCACTGCCTTTCAATACAGCATTGTCACTGGCAAAATCAAATCCTTCAAAAAATAAGCGCCACTCTTGATCTATGGATTCAGCATTTATAATATATTGCTTATACATGGATTCTATATAGGAAGGATGTGCGTTAAACACGTGCGAAAAATTACTCATTATACGTTAGTTTGAATTTTTAAATATTTGTATTGTGCAAATTTCTTATTGTAAAAAGAAGTAAATGTGCAAATATAGTGCTAGAGATTAAATATTTAGGGGTAAAACATAAAATAAAACAAAACAAACCAACCCGGCTTAAATATAAATTTAAGCCAATCTAAAAAATTTCTCCTGACATGTTGTAAATCCGTTCTTCTATCCTGCTTTCCTTTTAGATTTAATAAATTCAGTCAATATTGCCCAAAGATCTTCGTAGGGTATAAGCTCTATTTCTGCTGCTTCTTCTGAAGTTATTCTAGGGTTGGACAACAACTTAGTATAGTATTTTTTGGTGTGTCGTTCTATAGCCACAAGGTGGTAGTTTTGCTTAACTACTTCGAGTAGCATATTCATGAAGCAATTGCTGCGCAGTCCGTTGTTTTTTGTCACATACCTTGACGAATACTTTTTAAGGGCCTCTATTCTGTCCAAGATAGCAGAATCGTTTTTTAAGACGATGGCTTCAATAAGCTGAGCAATGATGACGGGTATGTTCATGCCACCTTTGTCTTTGGTGTAATTTGTAAACTCTTTTGTGTATTTTTTTACTTCAGATTTTCCATCCAACAAATTGTTGGGTATGACATTCATAAGCTTAAATAGATATAAATACACATTAATAAGCGAAATAAGAGGTTTGAATACTGACTTGGCTGCTTTGTACATTTTGTTATCTATGAATGATTGAATAAAAGCATCTGCTTTTGCATATTCTTTTTTATAAACATAGATTAAAAGAAATAAATATTGGCAGTTGATCCAATAGATACTTCCTTTGGTTTCCATTGGCATCACTTCGTTTAAAGTATCAAAGGCTTCGTCAAATCTATTTAGCATAATAAGATGAATAGCTTTTCTTTTAAGGGTCTGTTTCATGGGACCAGTGGACTTAAAGGGCAATGTTTTATGATAGTTGATCATGGTGTCGCAATTAGCTACTACACCTTCATAATCACGGTGAATGTGATTATAAATCATTTGCAAGCCGTAATAATTTAAGTGAAATTTTTGTGACCGTACTTTATATTCATTTGGTTTAAGCTCGGCGATAAATTCTTCAATTTCTTCTTTCATCTTCGCCTTATTGACGCTTTGGGTTTTTCCAAACTGACTATTAATAGTTTGGTAGTACAAATCGCTTTTGCATTCGATACTGTAATCATATATAGCTTCAGCATAAATTTTACTATAAAAGAACAATAGCTTAGGCTTGTGATCCACAATTCCATAGTATGAAACTAATTTTTGACACATGTTGATCACACTAGTGTGTAAAAAATATTTATAGGCAGTAGGAAAATTTTTTTCAATAAGAGCTATATTTAAATCTCGTTTATTGAAAGCATCATATATCTTGATAAGTCCTTCGATTGCGTTTTGTTCTACAAAAACGCTATATATTTTTGGATAATTATTCAAGGCGGGCTCTACAAATAGGGTTTGCTCATCGATTTTTTTTTGCAAATTCTTTTTTGTCTTTTGGTACTGAACAGAATTGGATTTTAGATTGAAAACATCTAAAGCAGCTTCTGTATCAGTTTTGAAATTTTGTTTTAGAATAGATTCTAACAATTTCAATTCATCTTCCGCTAGCAATTTTTTAAAATCCGTGAATCTTTGTTGGGAAATATTGTCCATTAAAAATTGAAGTGACGAAGCGAGGTTTTTCATACTAAGAATTTAAATGTAAATTATTTTAACTTAATCAATTGATATTCAATTTATTATTTATTAATTTAATAAAAATGCTTTATTTTTTTTGTAATTTTTATTTTGAAAAATGTCATTTTTTGGAGCTCTGTTGCATCGTATATTTGCATTATAAAATATGAAAGTTTAATTAAAGTATGGTAGAATAAAAATAGAAGGCCATCGTTCAAAGTGCTAATTTATGATACTATTTCGAAATAAAGATAAAATTAACACTTATTAATGAGCTGTAGGTCAATATTTTAAAAAAAATTAAATAAAACATTTGATTGTATTGTGACTAGAATAATGTATCCTAGTGTCATATTTTTATGCATTGAATCAAGCTATTTTTGTACCAACAAAAATTATTATCATGCTTTCAATTATCATAGGAATATTAATGGCGCTAGGAGTAATAAATACAAGTGCGGATTTTGACAATTTGACTTTAGAGCAACAAGAAGTGCTCATCAATACTTGGGTAGATGAAGAAAGAGATGGCTTATAAAGAATATATAAAGCTTAAAGAGTAACTCAAAGTGTAAGTTTGGACCTGCTTATAAAAAGTTTATAGGCGGGTCTTTTATAACTTTTTGACGAAGACCTTCGGGAAGGCTAACATTAAATAGGTTCATAATTAGCACGACTCTTTTTTGCGAGCTGTAACTTCAAATGAAGCTTATAGAAAAATTA
>JAYUTD010000276.1:0-4533 GCA_043755305.1 Saprospiraceae bacterium | reverse complement strand
AAATAATGAATGGAAAAGAGTGGGACTTTGTACAGAATTATTACCAGCAAATGGCTCTTAAAATCAAAAAAAATCCCAATGACAATGAGAGTAAGCTTAAGCTTGCCCAACTTTTTATCCAGGAAGCAAGGGTCACAGGTGAACATGGCTATTACTACAATGCCGCATTAGACCTTACCGACCAAATCATCAAAAATGAAGTCAAAAATAAAGACCTTGTGTTTAATGCATTGGTTACCAAAGCTGGTGTACAATTGTCGCACCATGCATTTGCTGCAGCCTTAGAAACCGGAAATGTTGCCCTAAAGATCAATGCCTTCAACGCACAATTGTATGGTGTATTGGTTGATGCTAATGTTGAATTGGGAAAATACAAAGAAGCTGTAGCACTGGCTGACAAGATGATGGCCATCCGACCTGATTTGAGATCTTATTCTAGGGTTTCCTATTTGAGAGAAATATATGGAGATGTAAATGGTGCAAAGGAAGCTATGATGATGGCCATAAATGCCGGTTATCCTGGTTATGAGGAGACAGCCTGGGCCATGCATACATATGGAGATATGTTGATTAGATACAATGAACTGGACAAAGCCCAGCAAGTGTACGAAGCAATTCTTGCAGAAAGAGCTAATTATCCTTTTGCAGTGGCAGCACTGGCTCAGATTGCCATAAAGAAGGGAGATGCAATCAAAGGTGAAAAGTATTTGAATCAGGCGATTGGCATTATACCGGAAGTTAGTTACTACGTGACTCTTGCAGAATTGTACAAAACTCAGGGAAGAAAACCAGCATTGGATAAGACCAAAAAAGAAATCCTTGTCATGCTAAAAGACGATGAAGCTTCAGGGCACAACATGGACCTTGAGTACGCTTATGTATATCAGCACTTGTTTGAAGACACTGCTACTGCAGCAATGTATGCAAAAAAAGAATTGGTCAAAAGACCTGAAAATATAGATGTCAACAGGTCTCTTGCCTTGATTGCCATTCAGGCAAACGATAAAGAAAGTGCTAAAAAATACTACGCTTTGGCAACAGCAACAAATTCCAAACATCCGGATTTGGCGCTTATAAAATCTAAAATTTAAATAACCTTTTTAAATAATTAAATTATGAATATGTATTCTTTACTAAAATCAACATTTCATGCAAAAACATGCCTGCTAATTGTATTCGTAGGGATAGTCTTTTTTGCCAACGCATCTTCTCACAGAGAAGCACCACTTATCGCCAATGATCCGTTGGCTGACAATACCGACTTATATGCATTCAGAAGCCCTGACAACCCGAATATGATAACCATCATTGCCAACTACATTCCTGCCCAGCTGCCATTTGGTGGGCCAAACTACTCCACATTTGGAGATGATGTAAGGTATGAAATCCATATTGACAATAATGCTTCCGTCCATGGAGATGAGATCATCTATAGATTTACTTTCAGCAGGTCAAATGAAGACCCTACTACTTTTTTTAATATAAGATTGGGCAAGCAAAATTTAAAAACTACTTACACTGTAGAAAGAAGTAAAGATGGTGGACTAAGTTTTGTAAAAATTATTTCAAACGGCATTGTGCCGCCACCAAATATCGGTCCAAGGTCTATCGAATCAGGTGCAGGTCTGGGCACGTCTTATGCTTCTATATTCAATAGTGCTATCATGACAAGCAATGATGGTGAAAGGATTTTTGCTGGTCCATGTGATGATCCTTTTTATGTCGATCTTGGTGGTATATTTGACTTGGGCAACTCTCCTAGACAAGATGGCCCAAGCAGAGATGGATTGGCAGGTGTAAATGTACATACGATCGCACTACAAATACCTATTGCTTCCTTGTTGAAGGGATCAGCCAATACTACACCAAAGAATATACTGGATGCTGATTATGTAATCGGCGTATGGGCTTCAGCCAGCAGAAAGTCAATCAAAACCATCAAACAAGATGGAGCACCTACTACATCAGGAGATTGGGTACAAGTATCCAGATTGGGTATGCCTTTGACTAATGAAGCAGTGATTCCTATTGGCTATAAAGATTTGTGGAATAGAATGTCCCCATATGAAGAAATCACAGATACGATAATGGATGCTTTCTTTTTCAATCCGGAATTGGCTTTGTATATGGATGATGATTTATTTGGAGGAGCAGTACCTGCATTTGCAAAATTGAGAATTCAAAAAAATTCTCTTGGTGGCTTTGATTTTACCAATGGAGCGGATGGTTTATATGGACTTAAAGGCAATCCTGCTTTGGATGGTACAGCACTGGATGATAAAGTTTTTGGTACATTGTTACTGCCAGGTAAAGGTAAACCAAGATCTGTCGATTTATGGCCTGCTTTCTTTACAGGTGTTCCAAATGTGATTCCATACCAATTGGCAACTGGTAAGAATGGCAATCCACTTGCAGCTGGCAAGCCTTTTGTCAATAACTTTTTGCCTAATGGTGGTGACATGCTGAGATTGAATATGGCTGTCCCTCCTACACCGAGGAATGATCCAAATTTTTCATCACTAGGTCTTATTCAAGCAGCAGTATTGGGACTTACCGCGGCACCATACAATACAAATACCAACATCGAATTTATTCCAAATATGGATGGTTTCCCTAATGGAAGAAGGCTCGAAGATGATGTGACAACGATAGAACTTCAAGCAGTATCCGGTGTAGTATTGGCAGCAGTAGGCTTATGGTATGATGATTATATCCCGGGCACATCTCCTTCACCTGTAACGCAAGATTTACTTGATGTGATTACATTCCGTACAGGAGTCAATAGCAATGATGCAACTTTTTCAAATACATTTCCATATGTAGCATTGCCATGGAGAGGTACATTGTAATCGAAATCAATTTATTGAAAAAAACAAATTAAATAATTTAAAAAAATAGATGTCATGAAGACAAATAAAATAATTTACCAAATACTTTTTGTAGTGGTTACGTTTGTGATCTCACAGCTGTCACTACTGGCTTCTTCTCATAGAGAGGCACCACTTATAGCCAACGACCCGCTGGCAGACAATGTCGACCTATATGCATTCAAAAGCCCTGACAATCCCAATATGATTACGATAATTGCGACATATGTGCCTATGCAATTGCCACAAGGCGGTCCCAATTATTATAGCTTTGGGGAAAACATCAGGTATGAAATCCATGTGGACAATGATGCATCTGTCCCAGGGGATGAAATTACGTACAGATTTACTTTTAAACAAGTAAATGAAGACCCTACTACTTTTTTCAATATTAGATTGGGAAAACAAAATCTAAAGACTACTTATAAGATGGAACGAAGTCTTGATAATGGTAAGACTTGGGAAACAGTAATTGCAAACGGTATCGTACCACCAAATAACATTGGCCCGCGGTCAATCAATAGTGCGGTAGGATTAAACACAACCTATGATGCGTTATTCAATGGCGCTATTACTACATCTTCTACCGGAGAAAAAGTGTTTGCAGGACCTACCGACGACCCATTTTTTGTGGACTTGGGTGGTATATTTGATTTGGGTGACTCACCTAGACAAGTAGGTGACAATAAAGATGGCCTTGCATGTATGAATGTAAGCGCAATAGCTATACAAGTGCCTATCAATACTTTGCTTAAAAAAGGCGCACCCACTACACCAAAAAATATTTTGGATGGCGACTACGTCATAGGTGTATGGGCATCTGCAAGCAGACAAGCTATTACTACTTTGTCTACAAGCGACAGTCCTGCTTATAGTGGAGATTGGGTACAGGTATCAAGATTGGGTATGCCATTGACCAATGAAGCAGTGATACCGGTAGGTAAAAAAGATTTTTGGAATAGCCTTACGCCTTATGATGAAATAGGAGAGACCACATTAGATGAATATTTTTTCAATCCGGAATTGGCACTATATATGGACGATGATTTGTTTGGTGGTGCAGTGCCGGCATTTGCGCCATTGCGTATTCAGACCAAATCTTTAGGCGCATTTGACTTTACCAATGGTGCGGATGGACTGTACGGTTTGAAAGGCAATGCGGCACTGGATGGTACCGCATTGGACGACAAAGTATTTGGTACATTGTTGTTGCCAGCAAAAGGCAAGCCTAGATCTGTAGATTTATGGCCGGCTTTTCATACTGGAGTTCCAAATGTGATTCCATATCAATTGGCTACAGGTAAAAATGGCAATCCTCTTGCAGCAGGAAAACCATTTGTCAATAACTTTTTGCCAAATGGTGGTGATATGTTGAGATTGAATATGGCTGTCCCTGCAACGCCGAGAAACGACCCAAATTTCAGTTCGCTTGGCCTTATCCAGGCTGCGGCTATCGGGCTTACAGTAGCACCTTTTAATACTACAGCAAATCTTGAGTTTATTCCCAATATGGATGGCTTCCCCAATGGACGAAGATTGGAAGATGATGTAACAAGGATAGAATTGCAGGCAGTAGCTGGAGTAGTTCTTGCTGCAGTGGGTTTATGGTACGATGATTATGTATCAGGTACATCCACAAGTCCTGTTACCAAGCAATTGCTCAATG
>JAYUTD010000275.1:0-11531 GCA_043755305.1 Saprospiraceae bacterium | reverse complement strand
CAGGTCAAGTAAATAGTATTACAAATATAATATAAAATGTTTCTAAAATTGCGGTGAAAAAAGATGAAATTCCAAAATAGTACTATAATACTTTGTTTTGTATATCTAGGCGACTTTCAATATTATTCTCAAGTGACTTACTGAGACCATGGTAATTCCCCAAAATTTTCTATTTAACATAATATTAATTATAGGATAAATATTCACCTCCTGACTGTCAACGCATTCCAAACCAATATTTTAAACATTTGCCTTTTAGTCATACAATAAAAAAGGTACGACCAGAAAAATGGACGTACCATATTTAAAATCTAAAAACGGTTTGTCTTTGTGATTCTTGAGCTATAGCGAAATCTGTTCATCGAAGACTTTGTTATCGAAATTTATCTTCAAATAATTTTTTTGAATACTCTCTTACTTGTGCCAAAGAGTTTGATAATTTCGTTTTCTTCCCTCCTTTATGTGTTGTTATTCCTGTGAAATCAAGATTTATTTCGCAATCAGTTGATCCAATTAGAATAAGGTCTTTATCCATATTGGACGGATTTTTTAGAGGCTTTTCGCCAGGTTTAACAATATATGCTAAGTCTGATTTTAAAATGTTGGCTTTTTTAAAATTCTTAGACTTGTTCCATATTTCATAAATGTAGTTTTCGCTAACTTCGTGGTTAAAATAGACATTATCATTGCAATTTAAAAATTGCAACACATTTAGATTGTTAACATCATTTGTATTCTTAATGGTTAAATTTCTTTGCTTTCTAAATCCTACTTTATAAATCTTTGAATCATAAAATAATACCATAAGTTTTGGACTTATTGGGATAAAAATTTGAAGACCCATACATCCATATCCAGTTTTTCCATCTGGAAATTTCCTTTTCTCCAAAAATTGATTGTACTTAACTATAGGATTATCAGAGGTGATAAAAGGATGTTCTGTCTCGTTTATTAAAAGCTTAAAATCTAAATCTGCTAAAAATTGAGCACCTACAATTATATTAGAGAGTGAAAGTCCGATTGCACGGTCGTGAGATATTTCTGGAACCAAACTATTAACATCTGTATCTTTATTAGCTTGTAAAAGCCTGGCACTTAATAAATCTTTTGAATTTCTAATATTATCGATTAAAATAGGATTCCTTAAATCCATCAGCGCAATAAAGTGCAGTAATTCTTTATGTCCAATGCTGCCTTTCTTGGGTAATTCATTTCGGTTTATAATCTCATGTATTTCAGTTGCTAGAAATCCTTCAGCTTTAGAAAGAAGATCTTCTATAATTCCATCTTCACCATAATAGTAGTCCTCAGATGCCTGCGTTCTTATTGGACATTTCTCTACATGTTCTTTGGAGGGAATATTAAATAATCCAATCTGTTTCTGATTAAATTCAATTGAAAAATTTTTGAGATGGAATTGTGGAACATAGTGTTGATTTTTCTTTTCAGTTTTCATTTAATTTAATTTTTGATAACATTATTATTGGTGCGAATTGCCCTGTTTATTAAACCTTTAATGCTTCGGCTAACAAAATACAATCTTCAGGTAATTTGCCCTGGTATTCTGAATGTATCAAAATAAGTGCTATTTCACTTAATTGTTCAACGGTAATTTTCTTAATATCAATATTTAAGTCAATATCAAATTTATTAATATTTTTTATATCCGATTCCGTTAACAACTCAATTAATCGTGCCAGACTTATTTTTTTACAAAATTAAACTATTTTATCCTTTAATATCACAACCAATTAACAGTCAACGGCATAGTTTTAATTAAAAATGTATTTTACCGTAGTATTGACCTCTCCATTTTTATTCAAATCTATTAATCTGAAAGCCGGCTTGTAATGGTCAACTACAAATAATTCTGATTGATCCCCAATTTGTAAAAAGCATGACGGTGTGATGTATACACTCATTTGACCGACTTGAATGGTTCGCTCCGTATGACAATGACCACAAAAAACAGCCACGCTTTGCTTAATAAGTGCCTGAAATCTTTCTATTTCTTGGAATTTCCAATGCTTATCCATATGTGGTACTCCAGTATTACACGGCGGATGATGCATAAAAATAATATCTTTCTTACCGCCTAAAGCACTTTTAAGCCATTGGTATTGCTGGTCACTCATCACCGCTTTGCCGGAATCTAAAAATATGAGCTTATAATCCTCTTTTTCATAAGTATAAAAAAATTCATTTTCGGTGGTTTTATACCCAAATACTGCCGCCATTTTAAGAGAATCATCATGATTTCCCGGGACTACAAAATAAGGAATGTGAAGTATATCCATTCTCGATTTGTACCACTCATAGATTTCAGTAACTCCATCTTTATGGCACAAATCACCGGTTAGCACAATAAGATCAGGCTTGTATTCAATAGCCTTGTCCAGAACCATTAAAAAATTGACCTGAGTATTGATGTTGTTTGTCAACTCCCCTACTTTATCAATATGGATATCAGTGATTTGTACTATTCTCAATATCTGTAAATCTATTGCCTAATCATTTCAAAAACAGCATCAATTACATCTTCTGCATAAGGTTTTGTATAATAATCTCCATCAGAACCAAACGGCGTTCTATGGTCTTTACCAGATAAGCATACAGGCTTGACATCTAGTAATTTATAACCATTTTGTTTATCCAATACTTCACTCATAATATATGCTGTACCACCGCCGGGTACATCTTCATCTACAAATAGTATTTTACTTGTTTTCTTCAGACTATCGATAATAATTCCCTCTAAATCAAATGGCACCAGGGTCTGCACATCAATAACTTCGGCTGAAATTCCAGCTTTTACGAGAATTGGAATCGCCTTCATGACTTCCCTTAGCGTAGAACCGTAACTTACGATAGTAATGTCGCTGCCTTTAACCATAACCTCAGGTTTGCCTAAAGGCACAGTAAATTCTCCCAGATTATTAGGCATTTTCTCTTTTAACCTATAGCCATTAAGGCACTCAACTACAATACCGGGATCATCGGAATGCAGTAAAGTAGTATACATACCGGCTGCTTGAACCATGTTTCTGGGCACACATAGACAAATTCCTTTCATTGAATTTATAATCATGCCCATTGGGCTGCCTGCATGCCAAATTCCCTCCAGTCTGTGGCCTCTGGTTCGGATAATGGTCGGAGATTTCTGGATACCATTTGACCTGTATCTCAGCGTCGCCAAATCATCGGCAAGCGGTGACATTGCGTAATTGATATAATCCAGGTATTGGATTTCAGCAATTGGCCTTATGCCTCGCATTGCAGCACCAATAGCCTGGCCTATGATAGTCCATTCCCTTATTCCCGCGTCAAATACTCTTTTTGAGCCATATTTATCCTGTAAGCCGGCAAAACCCTGATTGACATCACCAATATGGCCTACGTCTTCCCCAAAAGCAATGACTTCCGGATGTTTGTCCAAAATAATGTCAAAATACTTATTGATAACCTGATACCCATTCAATTCTTCCGCATCAGCAGAATAGCTTGGTTTTACGACAGGAACTTCTATTGCGGAATACTTAGTTTCACTAAACAAATGGGTGCCATACCTTCTCTTGGCGGCAGATTTTGCTTCTGAAAGAAAAAATATCAGATTTTCATTGTGCAATCCAATAAAATCAACTTCAAACTTAAGTTTTCTCGCTATTTGATAGAGCTCTGAATAGAATGGATTAATGGCATTTTTTAATTCTTCGTATAAATGGCTGATTGCATCCGAAGATTTCACACTGATAATCTCTTTAAATATAGAGTGCAATTCCTGGACTTTGATCTTAATTGGCGCAGTATATTTTTCCCAAGCTATATTTTTATGCTCTTTAACGTAGTCCTTTGCATCCTGGTTGATTTTTTCAATTTGGTCTTGAGTGGCAAATGCATTTAATACCATCCATTCGGCCATTTTCTTGACGCAATCAAATTCTTTTTCCCAATCCAACCGTATCTTGTCTTTGTATCTTTCGTGCGAACCTGAAGTACTGTGGCCTTGGGGTTGTGTTACTTCTTGTACATGGACTAAAGCAGGCCGATGGTTCTTTCGGGACAATTTTGTTGCAGCTTCAAAAACGGTACACAATTCTTGATAATCCCATGCTTTGGCCGTAAAGATATAGATACCTTTATCATTTTCATCGATCAGGAAACCTTCTAAGGCTTTGGATATAGAAGCTTTAACCGTTTGCAACTCTATTGGGACAGATATACCATAGCCATCGTCCCATACTGCTACTACCATCGGGACATTCATTACCGCAGCTGAATTCATGGTTTCCCAAAATGCACCTTCTGAAGTAGAAGCATCTCCTATCGTACAAAAACTAACTTCATCACCATTTGAAGAAAATAAATGTTTATTGGGAATATCCAGATGGCGATAAAGATTGGAAGCCATACCAAGGCCAAGTGCTCTTGCCATTTGGCCTCCTGTACAAGATATATCTGAAGAACTATTGACCTGATCCATAAGATTCAACCATTCTCCTTCGGCATCTGTCATGGGTGTCGCAAAATGACTATTCATCTGCCTTCCGCCTGAAAAAGGATCGTTGCTTGTATCTGCGTATAACTGAGCAAAAAAATCTTCGACTGTACAAAGGCCCAAAGCCATGACAAGGGTTTGGTCTCGATAATAGCCCGATCTCCAATCCCCTTTTTGAAATGCTTTGGCCATTGCGACTTGTGCTACTTCTTTGCCATCTCCAACTATACCAAACTTTGCCTTGCCTGTAAGCACTTCCTTTCTGCCGGAAATACTGCATTCCCTGCTTACTTGAGAAAGCCAGTAATCGTATAATACTGCCTTTTTAAATTGGTAAAAATCAGCATCTTCTGCTTGCATTGGGACTAAAGATGAAAGGTCTCTTTGAATCATCAGGTAGGAATTTGGTTCAAAATTACAAAATATTATGAAGTTGGGCGATAATTTCCAAGTTTGTAACAGAATTTAATTTGTCCAATGGTTTATATTATTGATTTTTATCATGTTATAGGACTTGATATAGCTTAACACAAAATTAACAGCCGGTTACAGTAACATTATTTGACAATATGCGTATTAATGATGTATATTTGTAAAACTATTTAAATAAAAAATTAATATTAAAAATGAGAAAATTCTTCTTCCTATTAAGTTTTTTAACTGTTGGATTTCTTGCACAAGCTCAAGATATCAAGACTGTTCCAGTAACAACTCCTGATCCTTCAGTTGCTCCTGTAGCACCTACAAAAGCGGTAATGACATTTGATAATGGTCAATACGATGCCGATTGTGATTATGGTACTATCGAATACAATGGTGAGCCATTGAGAATTGTAAAATTTAAGAATACAGGTACTGAGCCTCTTATCATCAAAAATGCAAGAGGAAGTTGTGGATGTACTGTGCCTAACTGGCCAAAAGAGCCTATCCTTCCAGGAGAAACTGGTCAAATAGAAATTAGATATGCGACCAATAGAGTTGGTGCAATCGATAAGAGAGTAACAGTTACTACAAACGAAGAGAAAGAGCACATCATCAAAGTTATTGGCAAAGTTTTAGAACAGCCAAAACCTGCAGTTGATGAAGCTGTACCAGCTGCTACACCTACAGTAATAAAAGGCGGAAACTAGTCTTAGACAATTGGTTTCAGAAAATACAAATCCCTGATAAGTATCCATTTATCAGGGATTTTTTATTGAACCAACTTCTATTTTATAGCAAAAGCTTACGTTTAAAAATCAACCAATTAGCCATTTAATATGATAGCTTTAATTTCTCCGGCAAAATCAATGGAAAAGCCATTAATAAATAGTGCACTTACTTATTCGCAACCCGTATTTAGGGACGAAATAAAAACCATTGTTTCTGTTTTAAAAAAATTAAAGAAACCTCAACTTATGGAATTAATGGACATAAGCGATAAACTGGCAGAATTGAACGTAGCAAGGTACAGCGCATTTAATCACGAATTTACTGTAGAAAATGAAGCTGATCCTGCAATTACCAGTTTTACGGGCGATGTGTACTTAGGGTTGGATGCCAAGTCATTGAATCATAAAGAACTTTTATTGGCCAATGAAAAAATACTTATTTTATCAGGTTTGTATGGATTATTAAAACCTTTGGATCTTATTTTGCCTTATCGATTAGAAATGGGCTCAGGTATAGCGATTGGTAAAAACAAAAACTTGTACCACTTTTGGGGAGGCGCTATTGCGAATAAGATTAAAGAAAAAATGAAAGCTAGTAAAGCAGAGTACCTCATTAATCTTGCTTCTGATGAATACTTTAAAGTAGTCGATCCCTACTTTGAGCCTGAAAAAGTGATTCGTATTAATTTTATGGAAGAAAAAAATGGCAAAATGACGTTCATCTCATTCAATGCCAAAAAGGCACGGGGATTAATGTGTCGATACATTGTAAAAACGAAACCAAAAACTCCGGATATGCTCAAAGGTTTTAATTATGAAGATTACCAATACAATGAGCCACTGTCAAAAAATAATGAATTAATTTTCACAAGAAAATTTATTCCTATAAGCGAAAAAAGAAAGTCCAATTAATTAAGTATTGTATAGACCAATTCAGTAAGCAACTGTCCGTCATTTTTACTTTTGTTATATACACCTTTTGACTCTATATCTATTTGCCGTAGCGCAACAATAATAGCCCTAAGTTTATCAAAGCTAAAATTTTTAGCAGCTTGCTTATAATCTTTGAGAAAATAGGCGGAAGTAAGTCCCATCTTTTTTTGAAGTACTGAATCTCCTTCTTTGATATGCTGAGCAGCAATCATAATTTTCATGAAATAAGCATACAAATTGCTGACGGTAACCTGTATGGGATTGTCCTTTGGATTGTCGGCAAAATATTTAGCAATTAAAAAACTTTTGACTTTATCTTTTTCACCCAGAGCCTTTTGCAATTCAAATACATTAAAATCCTTAGAAATACCAATCTGTTCCTGAATATTTTCAGTACTTATTTTATTGCCTTTGCCGTTTGTAATCAAAAGCTTGTCCAATTCATTGGTGATCTTATTCAAGTCGTTGCCAAGAAATTCAGAAAGCATTAATGCACCCTGGTCATTAATACCAATTGAATTGGATCTGGCATACTGCAAGATAAAATTAGGCAATTGATTGTCATACATTTTTTTCGATTCAAAAAAAACGTGCTTTTCCAATGCCTTAGATATGGCCAACCTTTTGTCTATTTTTTTGTATTTATGCGCCAATACTAAAATGGTATGTGGTACAGGTTTGTTTACATAGTCGGCAAGATCTTTTAGGGTTTTCATCTCCTGGGCTTCTTTGACTACAATAAGTCTTTTCTCAGCCATTAATGGATATTGTCGGGCTTCATCTACAATAGCTCTTGCATCAATGTCTTTGCCAAAAACTATGGTCTGGTTAAAGGCTTTTGCTTCTGGGGGCAATACATTTGCTTCAATAAAATCTACGAGTCGATCAATGTAGTAAGGCTCATCGCCATGAAAGCAATATACAGAAGAAAATTTTCCATTTTTTAAATCTAAAAGTATAGCGTCGTAATTCACGGATTTTGGTTTTGTGGCATTCCCATTTGCATTACATCTCTGTCAAATAAGTAAAGGCCGCCTTTGTCATCTCCGATCATTTCCAACTTGTCGTTGAGCATTCGTGCCAGTCGCTCTTCCTCGATTTGCTCTGCTACATACCATTGAAGAAAATTATGCGTAGCGAAATCTTTTTGCTGTAAGGCTATATCCACTAGTTGATTTATGGATTCTGAGACTTTGATTTCATGATGGAGTAACTCTTTGAAAGCATCTCTTATTGAAGCAAAATTAAGTTTTGGCTGTGACAGCTGAGGTATACTTGCAAAGCCGCCTCTTTCATTGATAAAATGGATGAGCTTAAGCATATGAATGCGTTCCTCATCGCTGTGTCTGAAAAAAAACTGAGTGATACCATCAAATCCAGGTTGTATCTCTGCCCAACTTCCCATAGCCAGGTAGGCTTGTGATGATTGAGCTTCAATCGCGACTTGTGAGTTTAATGCATCTTGCATGGTTTTTGAAAGCATAGAATAAATCTTTAAGCTGTAAAGATAGGGAAATTTTAATTGAAAAAAATAGGGTTTATACCATCACTTTCCTCTACCCTGCCATAACACTTGTAAGGTGTAGATCATAATTTTAAAATCAAGTGAAAGACTCATATTTTCGATATATAGAATATCAAATTTTAATCGCTGGATCATTTGAGATAGATTGGAGGCATACCCGTATTTGACTTGCCCCCATGATGTAATGCCGGGTCTTACTTTGAGCAAATGTTTGTAATGGGGTGCTTCTTTCATGATCAGGTCAATGTAATGTTGCCTTTCAGGTCTGGGCCCTACCAAGGACATTTCGCCTTTTAATACATTTAGAAATTGGGGTATTTCGTCAAGTCTGTATTTCCGCATTGTTTTTCCCCATTCAGTTACCCTGCTATCGGATTCATGGGATAGTTGCGGGCCTTGTTTTTCCGCGTCGTTGTACATCGATCTGAATTTAATGATTTGAAATACTTTGCCATGTAGTCCCACCCTATCTTGTTTGTAGAAAATCGGGCCTTTTGATCCCATTTTGATTTTTATCAAAACAAAAAGTATAAAGGGACTTAGTATTATTAAAGCGACTGAACTCAATAAGATGTCTAAGATTCTCTTTACTACCCTTTCCCATTGTGGCATCAAATCTTGCTCAATCTCTATTAGCACCGCACCATATACATGGTTCATTTTTACCGTACCTAACATGATATCGTACATATCAGGGATAATTTTTATAAGTATCTGATCGTTGTAATCAAAAAGGGAATCTATGATCGTCTTTATTTTATTGTGCTCAGAAGTTTCAACAGCAACAATGACTTCTTCAATTTTCGCAGATTCAATGATTTCCGGCAGATTTACAATCTTTCCTTTTTTTGGCAAGTACTTTTCTAAATGATTTTTTGAATTGCCATTGGAATCTATAAACCCTATGAAGTTGTGGCCAAAACTATAAGGCTTGGAAGTAATTTCCTCATACAGATCTACGGCATTTTTATCGCCACCTACGATAAGGGTATTGTAACTTACTTTTCCACTTTTCAATCGTTTGCTTGCCCAGGTAAGTATGAGCATTCTAAAGAATGAAGTAATAGAAAAATGGATAGCAAAAAGTTTAAAGAAGGAGAAAAAATACCCATTCTTACTTGTGATAAGATCATCAGACAGTACCGCAAAAAATAATATAAGTGAACCAATTACAGAAGTAAAGAAAGTTCTTTTAAGCACATCAATTCTACTGTATCTATAGATGTCACGATACCTGTCAGCAAGATTATAAAGTAAAAACCAAAAACCGGGAATAAGTAGGAGTCCAAGGATGAGTTTTTCATCGCTTATAATTTTTGAAATAGTAATACCTGGCCATTCGCTTGACTTTCTTAAAATAAAAAAAATTGCCCACGCAAGTAAAGCTGATAAAATATCAAATATTTGGTAAACAATAAATCCAGCAGCGGTTTTTTTAGCCATATTTTAAAAATGGACAAGTTTGACATTATCAAAAAAGATTTCAGATTGATCTTTATTTAAATCAAACTTTGATGCACCTATTATTACTCTATATTGAAGTACTGTATTTTGAGAAATGTCTTTAGAAAGATTGACATATGCCCTAGTCCATGTGCTGCTCTTACGTAAACTGGAAGAATAGCTTTGTTTTGAACTATTTTTAAAATTCAGTTCAGTTCCGACAAATACAGATTCATCCGACTTATAATCAAATTCAAGGTATACGTTACCCAATTTATTGTTTTTGCCTTCGAAGAATGGAATGGTAGAAAATTCACCATCTTTGTTTTCGTTGTCTAGAATTAATAAGCCAGACTGCTTACCCCCAGTCTTTTCTTTGTCAGAAAAATTTATTCTGGTTTTTGTGTTGCCATCTATATCGTTGTCAAATAGATGTGTACTATTTTCGAAATCTTCAACAAAATCGAAAACAGCATCAGAATTGTAGGTATAATTAAGGTCAATCTTGTATTCTTTATTGGGTTCCAGCAAGAGGGTCTTTTTAATTGGATTGAAGAAAGGGTATTCCACGGAGGAGTTTAATTCACCATTTAAGTTAACACCGGCATTTATTTGAATATTCATTTCTTTAGAAGTAGTGATTATAGGCACTTTTGCCGGAAGAGGAAAAATTCCTATTAGCTGCCCTTCTATTATGACCCATGCATATTTAATGTTGTGTCTCGCCACACCTTCATTGGAATTGGTAGCCAAAGTTGCATTGTCTAAAAGAAGAAAAGCAGGTTCAAATGAATCATTGTCAGTGAAAGTGCAAGCCGATACAAAAGACAGTAAAAGGAAGAAAGTTAATTTTTGAATCATAAAAGGAGCTTAGTCAATCTTTGGTTTTATTCTATAACGATGCAAAATAGCGTATAGTGTTCTAATATTTAATAAATTTTAATATTTTTTTAACAGTTTTATAATCTATTGATAATCAGCGAAGTAATTAAATATTATAAAAATTACTAAACCTAAATGTATGGCATTTAATTGGTTGTATCATTCCTTGTGAAGTTAATAAAATGGTATTATATATAATACTCCACATTCTCCGGCACAATAATATCCAGTGGCAAATAATTGAATTGCTGCATTGGTTTTGACAGGTAAAAATGATCGTAGAAAGACATCAGGCTATTGTATCCTTGCAAGAGGCTATTCTGATTTATAAGAAAATTTATTTTTCCTTCTTTAAGCAAAGCTATATTTTTATCAATCAGGTCAAAGCCCAAAATATTGATAGCAGCATTGTGTGATTTAATAAGGTCTGCCACGAGGTACGCTCTGGAGTTGGTAACAAATACACCTGCAATATTAGTGTGATTGAGCAATAAGCATTCAATGAAAAATTGGAGTTTACTTTTATCTTCAAAATCCTCAAAGTCATACTTAATAATGGTTACAGCCTCTTGATTTAGGGACTGAAAGTACGCGTTAAATCCATTTTCCTTGTCTATAAGATGATTGGCATCCGTACTGTATTTGTCAAGATTGATCAAAATGAATTCTTTCTTATCCTGCCTGTTGAAATTGAGCAACCGTGCTGCCAGAAGCCCGCTTCTGTATGAGTTTTGACCTATAAATGCAGTCACAGCAGCATGTTCGATAAAGGTATTGATGGTAATGATTTTGGTTAAGCTACCTTTAAGTTCGTCCAGAAAAGATATACTTTCTTGATAAAACAAAGGTGGAAAAACTATGGCATCCGGCTCAGCGCTGTGAGCTTCTAACAATTTTTGTTTAAAATCAAGCACATTGAATAAATCAAAATCAAAAAACTCAATGTTAATGCCATAATGCCCCACTTTTTTACATGCATCAAGAATTCCTTGTCTTGGCTTTTGCCAATAAACATCAACATTAGGTGATGGCAATACAACAGCTACATTATAAGTTTTGTTATATGCTAAAGCTGAGGCTAGTAGATTTCTTTCAAAACCCA
>JAYUTD010000274.1:0-4554 GCA_043755305.1 Saprospiraceae bacterium | reverse complement strand
GAGAAAAACTGACCCCTGATACATCTATCGCACCATCTGATTCCATTACCTCTTCCGCTTTCTTGGCATTACATGAAAAGAAAAGAAGCAAAAAACACAAAACAATAAAGTTCTGCATAATAAATAAACTACTTTTCCATAGGGTCTGTGCAAAATTTTTAGATTCCATTACTTTAATTTTATTGGTTAGCAAAAAGTTGGTTTTCATGCATTCATACATAAGAGTTTGAGGATTAAAAATAAGCACTCTTACTTATTTGACGACACGTATTTTTACTAGAAAATAAAACAAGTATTTATACCTATTGCCTAAACTAAAAGAAATGTAGTTTCAATTGTCCTTTTTATCAAGCCAATAAAATATTTTTTTATGTTGGTTAAAGAATATTCTTTTATTTTATACCATTTTTTCAAAATAAAGCTTTCTTTCCAACCGTCATCCTGTTAATTTCTCTACTGCCTTTACCATAGCAATGGTAAATCCTTCCTGCTCTTTACGCACAGCTTTCGTTAATGCCCTTGGTGCATGGGCCGGATCACCCGCATTGGTTGGCGGTGCAGGTTGGTATTGAATGCCCAATTGTGTTTCCTGCGTTTGTTTTTTACCTTTGATTGCCATGACCAATTCTAAGGATAAATCGACAGAGGAAGATATGCCGCCGCCTGTAAACGTTTTATTTTTCTTATCCACAAGATACCTTGGATAGCCATTCGGAACCTTCAAGTTATATTTATCTGAAAGTAAACCCAAGGTACTTAGTTGCGACCAATAAGTAGTGACTGTCCTATTTTTTAAGAGCCCGGCAGCAGCAAGAATAAAAGCGCCTGTACACACACTGCCTTTCCATGTTGCTTTTTTTGCTACTCTATTCAAAAAATTTATAAAAACTTTATCTTCCATCGTCTTTGTTACTCCTTCTGATCCGCCACCGGGGCAAAATAGAATGTCAATAGGTGGATGTTTGTCAAAGGAATAATTGGGTTGCACGATTACACCTTCTGTGGTTGTAATAGCTTCATTGGCTATTAGTATCGGCTTGAAGCCATCAGAAGAACCAAACACTTGCGCTGCTCCGGCAAAGTCCATAAGTGTGCATCCCTGGAATAATGGAAATCCTACAATTAACGTTTTACTTTTAGCCATTTTCATATTTAGTTTTAATAAATAACCCAACTTCCCTGAAATCTGTCATTGGTAAGCCTGCCAAAAGTATAATTAATCTTGGGTTAAGTAAAGCGTAGTAATACCTGTTTCATCGTTGGGTTATAATAAAATCGGGAGCAATAAAAAAAGAAAGAAACTATCTCTCTTTTCTATTTAGCCTCCACTACTTAAAACCCAATGCACAAATATGATGTCTCAGTGTCTGAAATTAAATTAAAGTGAAATGATTTTTCGCATCGTAACCACTGCCCCTTTTTCTGAATATACTTTACAAATGATGAGTCCTTTTGGCAGGTCCAAAGCATTAAAATCCATCACTGTATTGCTGGATTGAATAGCCATCTTCGTATGTACCTTTTGTCCGGTAACTGCAGAAATAAATTCTACAGTGTACTTACCATCATTAAAGTTATGGAAGTAAATGTTTGCATTACCCATCAATGGATTGGGATATACCTTAATGTCAGGCAAAGCATAAAGCGTATTTTGGGTAGCTGTTGGACTGCCAATTGCTTTAAATTTTACTTCAGTTGGTTTTAACGTATTATTATCAACAGTAACTACTGCTATTTCTTCTTTTGCCTGATCGCTAAAAAAATTATATGTCACAACTGTGTCTTTGCCAATTAAATCTGTAAGACCTCCTCCTCCGCCACCTCCAAGAAAAGTTGATACGTCTAACCAACCAAAAGCAGTGTGTACTTCAATTTTTGTATCTCTTACCTCTGTGCGTTTTTCCCTAAGCACATTGAAAGTTCCGCCGGGAATTTTACATGTGCCCCATCCATCCACCAAATCAATTCTTTCTCCTGCAATTTTAAACCGTATGGAATCCAATAATCCACCCAAAGTGCCTAATAAAGAGTCGGGAAGAAAGGCAGTACTAAAACTAAAATTCTGATTGTATTTTGAATTGTTAAAATCAAAAAACTTCAGTGGAGCCCTCCTCTCAATTTGGGCCGGAGAATAACGCGTAGCATTAGGGATTGGTAATCCCTGATTAAATTCACCCTGCTCTCCTATTTTTTCAAATACATTTGCCTTTACATTATAAAATACACTAAAACCATTGGTTGTTTCACACAATTCTGCATCTGTAAATTTTTTATCTACGTCGCATATTTTAGCATCTGCAAAAGCCCTGAATGAAGGATTTTTATTCACCAGGCTTGTAAAGTCCCAGTTTTGATTCCCGCCCTGCACAGATAAATCATAGTCAGCAGGACTGTCGTCTGTGTAAAATTTTAAAGAATCTCCTTTGACTGGAAAGTAACTATTTGATATAATAATTTGGCTTTTTAAATAAAATGCCAATAACATAGCGATATAAGTAAAAATTAATTTAAATTTCATTTTTTATTTTTTGTAGCTATAATAAGATATGCTTAACTAAAGATAAAGATACAATTCTTCAAGCTTTTTTAAGTAACTTATAGATAAAAATGTTACGAAATGTATTTTCTAAAGACAATTTAATACCATTTTGGGGTTATACCTTAAATTATTTCCGATTGAAATCACCAGATTTGCAAATCGAAATATACTTGAATGAATGTTCACCATTCTTCATATGTTTTATTTGATCCTTTCCTGACAAATAAAAACCCTAATTTTACACCATAAGTAACAAAATTATAACCAATGCAAAGATTTACGACTTATGCAGAAACAATTGACTTCTTGTACACCCAACTTCCCATGTACCAGCGAACAGGTGCATCAGCATATAAAAAGGACCTTACCAATACGATAAAACTTTGTGAGGCCATAGGCAATCCGCAGCGTAAATTAAAGACTATACATATAGCCGGTACGAATGGTAAAGGAACGGTGAGTCATTTGGTTGCTTATGGATTGCAATGTCAGGGCTACAAAGTCGGTCTATACACCTCGCCGCACTACAAAGATTTTAGAGAAAGAATTAAAATTAACGGTGTATATGCCGATAAAAAATTCATTACAAAATTTGTCCAAAAGTACTATGGAATTATTCAGGAGATCCAACCCTCTTTCTTTGAAATCACCGTAGCTATGGCATTTGCTTATTTTGCGGAAAAGCAAGTTGACGCAGCAGTTATCGAAGTGGGACTTGGCGGAAGATTGGATTCTACCAACGTTATTACTCCATTGCTCAGCGTTATTACCAATATCTCGTTTGACCATATGGATTTGCTTGGAGATACCTTGGAAAAGATAGCCGGTGAAAAAGCAGGCATTATTAAACCCAATATTCCTGTTATAATTGGTGAAAAACAACGAAAGATTAATGCTGTTTTTGTCCAAAAAGCCAAAGACGAAAGGTCACCAATTGCCTATGCACAAAAAATAGTAAACCTTCAAAACATACGCTCACAATCAATAAAAAGAACAATAGCCATAGCTTTGCCCGATCAGGTTTTGACATTGCAAACTACGCTTTTGGCACCTTACCACGACGCAAATCTTATTACAGCATTTGCTGCACTTTATGCACTTCAAGCGCATTTCAAGATTGACTTTAAAGCAATCGCAATAAAATTTATAGAATTTTCCAATCAAATGAATTATGTAGGACGATGGCAGATTGTAAGTAAGTCTCCACTTATTATTTTTGACAGTGCCCACAATGAAGCCGGATTAAAATATACTATGGAAAATTTGCAAAAATACAGCTTTGGTAAGGTGCATTTTGTACTTGGTTTTGTAAAGGACAAAGACCTATCCAAAGTATTGGCCTTATTTCCAAAAGAAAGCAAATACTATTGGGCAAAAGCAGATATACCAAGAGGCTTGGGCGCCGCTTCACTACAAGAGCACGCAAAGAGCCACGGCCTTCTCGGATCTTCTTATCCAACTGTAAAAGCAGCCTATGCCTCAGCTTTAAAATGCGCCAAAAAAAATGAGGTCATTTATGTAGGTGGAAGTATTTTTGTTGTGGCAGAAGTATTGTAAATTGAATGTTTCGTTGAAAAACCAATCAGATTCGTTGGCTAAAAAATAACAATTAAGCTTCGATTAGACCTAGAAGAAAGATTATTAACAAATAATCAGCTTGGTTTTTAAATTCTTAGTAAATCAAATTTTAGTTAAATGTAGTTAAAAATCACTGTGTTAGACAATTTCATGACGATTATCATCTGTTTTCAAATCTTTTTCCAAATAATTTTATTGTATATTTGCAGAAGTTTTACTACAAAAGAAAAAATGGATCAAGAGAAAAAAGAATTTAAAGAAAAAATCACCTTAGCCCTAAGAACTTTAAGAGAATATCAGGTACCAAGTTATAAAAAAGCCATCATTCAGTTGTTCAATTCTTTCGGTCCATTCATTTTATTATGGATCATTATGTACAACCTTTGGGATTATAGCAAATTAGCAGTGTTAGGCCTTGCTATTCTCAATGCTTTTTT
>JAYUTD010000273.1:0-11544 GCA_043755305.1 Saprospiraceae bacterium | reverse complement strand
TGCCACAAAATCTACAGGCGATGGCTGCTCTATCACAGGTGGTTTTGTATATAGAGGCAAGGAAATGCCTAACCTTCAAGGGCAATACATCTATGGGGACTTTTGCACCAGTAAAATATGGCGATTGAAAAAAAATGACTGTGGTGAATACATAAATGAACTGATCAACTCTAGTTTAGGTGCACAAGAGGTAAGTACCTTTGGCGAGGACAACAATGGGGAGTTATACGTAGCGGCGATAGGCAGTGGTAAGGTCTATAAATTATCTTCGCAATGTGCTTTTTCTGCATCCATTCAATCTATTGATAATGCATCTTGCACTGCAGCAAGTGATGGCAAAGTGGTATTTAATGTCCAGTCAGCATTCCCTTATACTTATACATTGTCAGGACCGTCTGCAAATATCAATGCTTTGAAAGCAGGCAAATATAATTTTACACTGAAGGATTCCATAGGATGTACTGTGAGCAATTGCTTTGAAGTGGGAATTGATTCAATTAAAACACTTTGTCCTTTTACAGCTCCATCAGATATAATTGCCTGCGCAAATGAATCCATTTCAATAGTATTTCCAGAAATATGTAGCCAAAATGGCATTGATAGTTTTCAGGTTTTGCTCAATGGGCAGCTACACCTCAGTTCTCTAAATCTAAACTTGACCATCACACAAGCAGGCGAATATACTTTTAAGCATTTTAAAAATGGATGTGCATATGAGGCACAAAAATTGTTTAATTTAATTGTGGATCAGGTTGATTCAATTCCAAAATTTTCTTATAACGGAAATATTGCTACTGTTACTGGCCCTTTTGCGGCATACATAATGTATAAGGATGGTATTCAAGTGGGGCAAATCACCAATGGAACATTTACCCTGGAAGCCAATAATTACGGTGCTTACACCTTTGTAGGCATAACCGCTAATGGATGTCCATCAAAACCTTCAGACCCTTTGATCCTATCTTCTATTGATAGTGAGGTCATACAAAATATACTCTTATACCCAAATCCTTTTCAAAACGTAATTTATATAAAACCAGGCGATATCAAAAAAATTACTTGCTTTAGTAGTGATGGAAAAAAAGTATTGGAGCAGGACTACCCTCAAGGAAGTATAAATACGGAGATACTTGTAAAAGGGTACTATAGTATAAAGATAACCCAACCTAAAAGCGAAACCTGGGTAAGTATGATCAAAAATTAGGTATCAAAGAACTATTTTACGGATAGCGTAATTGGGCTTTTTTAAGTATACATTTGATTATGTAACACCGCCAGAATTGATCCATAAGATTTTGTCTCCTTTTGTAAAATATGCCTGTGCTTCCATATCATATAATCCATAAAGTAATTTCCCGTTGTACACTTTGTCTACAACAATTCC
This sequence comes from Saprospiraceae bacterium, assembly GCA_043755305.1. Classification (GTDB taxonomy): domain Bacteria; phylum Bacteroidota; class Bacteroidia; order Chitinophagales; family Saprospiraceae; genus JADKBO01. The sequence goes on along the minus strand of JAYUTD010000273.1, from coordinate 10,160 downwards.
GCTATTTAAAATAAAATTAGCAATAAATTTTTCATACTCTGCATTGGTTTTGGCATAGCCGCCTTGGCAGTATTTATCAGTGCAAAAAAAATTGGCATTGTCTGCACCATAGAATCGGTAAATTTCTTGAGCCATCCATTCTCCTTTCAATGCACTAAACACAAGAAGTTTGGTATTCAGGCCATGTGATTCCAGACCCAACAAAATTCCGGCAGCAGTGCAACCCGTGCCAGCAGCAACAGCAATATAGTCAAAGGTTATACCTGCATTAACCACCTCATCGATGAGTTCACTGACGCCTTTTAATGCAAAGTCATTGCTTCCACCTTCAGGAATGATTAGTGGCTTTTTGTACCCATTTATGATATTTTGTATAATATCAGATTCTTCTTTTTGTCTGTAAGAAGTCCGATCCACGAAATGAAGTTGCATTCCAGCAGCCCTGCAGAAATCCAGCACATCATTGTTTACTTCTTCTCCCCTGATGATACCCGTGGCAGGTATGCAGTATTCATGACAAAGTGCAGCCAAAGCATGGATATGATTGCTATATGCCCCACCAAAACTTATTACAGTCTCAGCCTGACTCATATTCGCGAGATTGTATTTTAATTTTCTGTATTTGTTTCCTTTAATTAAAGGATGGATGAGGTCTTCTCTCTTAACATATAAATCAATGCCAAGCCCATGGCCCTCAACTTTTGCAATGGGTGATGGCAGATTAAGCTTTAACTTGTACACTATTTCTATACGGTATTCTTATTAAATAGGAGACTCCTTCATTTTGTTTGCTATTGACAGATATGTTGCCTTTAAGATAATTGACCCTGGAATTGATATTATCTAAACCCATGCCTTTGCGTTTGCATTTTTCCATATTCATTCCATTGCCGTCATCTTCGTATTCCATTATTATTTCGTCTCCCTCTCTGGTAATCTGAATCAATATCTCATCAGCAGATGCATGCTTTATGGTATTATTGATTAACTCTTGGACAATCCTGTAGATGCTCAATGCTGTCATCTCATCTACCCTATCCTCCAAGTTGTAGTATTGAAAATATATATCAGGATAATTTTCAGAATCAAAACGATTGATCAAGTCTTTGATGGCAGACACAAGGCCCAAATCTTTCAATGCGCCCGGCTGAAGGTTCCGAGATATGTTTCTTACTTCTTCAACAGCAGTATCTAGTAAATTTGTCGCTTTTTGGTATTGTTCAAGATTCACGTGCCCATTGAGTTTTGTTTTAACATGGTCGAATTGCAATTTTACTGCACTCAAAAGACCACCAAGTGAATCGTGCAAATCTGAGGCTATGCGCTCTCTCTCTTTTTCCTGGCCAACGATCATGGACTGCATACTGGCAATTTTCATATTGTCTTCGAGCTCCCTGATTTTTTGCATATCGATTTCATGCTGTTGGTCATTTATAATTTTTTCGATGCCAATCTTTTGGGTATAAAATCTTATCACATAATACAAAGCAAATAAGAGAGCGATACATCCGGCAGCGACAAAATACAAAGAGTTTCTTGTCATCAATATCTTTTGAAGTACTGATTTGTTTTCAATTTCCAATAGTCTAAAATCCTTATCTTTTTCTGAGGCTTTGTGTTTTATAGTAAGGTCATTGATTGACTTTATCCGGTCATAATTAAGTATACTATCATTGAGGTAATTGAATTTTACAGAATACATATAAGCCTCTTTATGCAAGTCCTTTTTTGCATAACTCATAGATAAGTATTTATAGATTTTTCTTCTGTCTTCGTCGTAAGCAATAGCTTGATTGGTTGTCAAAGCATTGTCTAAATATTTGATTGATTTATCAAAATCTCTTTTCAGGTAATTGATATATCCAATATAATAAAGGCATTTTGACATCCGGTTTCTATCTTTAACCAGTGAAGCCAATCGCAAATTTTTACTGCATGTGATCAAGGCGCTATCAGATTCATTAAGCTTAAGATGATTTTCTATTTTTTCAAAACTAAAATCAATGGTCAACGTTGTATCCTTAATGGCTTTATTGATAGCAATAGATCTATTGATGGCATTGAGTGCCTTGTCAGATTCGCCCTTGTCCTTGTAAACCTGGCTCAATTCAAAGTAAACATAGGCAAGTGACTTATTGTCTTTTTGAGACTTATAGTATTCAATAAGATCCAGGTATATTTTTATTGACTCACTTTTAAATCCTGATTTGTAGTACCGTCTGGCAATTTTAAGATTGATTTTATTGGACTGAGCTAAGTTTTTTTCTCTGTCATAATATTGTTTTGCTCTGATAAAATAGTCAAAGGCTACTTCACTGTCTTTATTTACGTCTTCTTCGTATATAGCTAACTTGTAGTAATTTTCAGCGAGCTCTGCATTGTTTTTTGTCTCTCTTGCTTGCTTCAAATTGATCAAAAGATTATTGTAATAATCATCTGTCTTTTGTCCAAAAACAACAGCTACAAAAAAAAATAATAAACAGGTAAAACAATGTTTCATGAAATATATCTACACTTTGGCTCTAGTTGTGTATTATAACGTAAAGATAGTAAAAAAACATACTTCCTCGTAGGGAACTTAAATGAAAAAGAAAACCAACAACTTTTTGAAGGTTTTCTTTTATCGGTAATAGTCAATCCCAATGAGTATTTCTTGTTATAAAATTCAGGTTTGCAGGACAATAAAAAGAGTCAGAAGCCATTATGGGGGCATAGCCATAAAGTGCAGGATTATGTCAGTTTTGGCGGCTCCCAACTCTTTTGTATTGTCATCAATTTGAAAAAATATTTGGGTAAAATGTACCCGTTACACAACTTACAATTAACTCAATTAATAATAGACTTTATATTTAATCTTTGTGTCATATTGAATAAATGCACTCAGATACTGTATTTTAGCAACCTGTCATCCTTTTTTTTAAATCATAGCAACAATGAACAACAGAATAAGGCAGCCAATTAACACATAATCCCTTTTGGCGTTGCTTTGTGCTACTTCGAGCATTACTTTCGAATTGTAATTGATCATAATGGTTAAATTTAGTTTGTTGTTTTGTAAAAATGATAATGCAAAGATGTGGTATAGTTTTGTTTCAAACATCAGCGTATCTACCCATTTTTATATTTAAGGGAAAACCCTGGTTTTTTAAGAAAGATTTATAGTATATTTGTTAAGGTTAAATACAAAATACTGCGTTATATAGTCAACCTATATTAATACTTAGACAAAAAAATGATAAAAATTCTAATAGCTGACGATCATACCATGTTTGTTGATGGTATAGAGTCTATTCTTCAGGCAGAAGAAGACATCAAAGTCGTAGGTAGATGCTATGAAGGGAATCAAGTGGCTGATTTTGTATCAAAAAACAATGTGGATATTATTCTTCTTGATGTGAATCTCCCCGATATGTCTGGTATTGAAGTGTGTAAGGAGATTGTTGAAAAATTTCCCAATATCAAAGTTCTGGCCATTTCAATGTTCAACGAAGAAAGTTATGTGTCAGAAATATTGAACAATGGAGCCAAAGGGTATATCCTCAAGAATACCGGCCGGGAAGAGTTGCTTAAAGCAATAAAAGTGGTAAACAGTGGTTCTACTTATTTTAGTAAGGAAGTTACTGAGACCATTATGAAAGGCCTCATGAACCGCAGAAAAGCTTCGAATAGCAAAACGAGCAATGAAATCCCAAAAATATCTCGCCGTGAAAAAGAAGTATTAAAACTCATTGCTGAAGAATTTACCACACAGGAAATAGCCGATAAATTATTTATCAGTCTCAAAACAGTAGAGTCTCACAGAAGCAATTTATTGGCAAAACTAAACGCAAGAAACAGCGCAGGTCTGGTAAGGATTTCTATTGAGAATGGTTTGTTGGATTAGATTTTCTTTAAAAGCCAAGCATAGGATTTTACCCTTATCTCTAACTTAAACAAAAGTAAACTGCTAAAAAATGCGAAATACTTCCCCCTAAGACAAATAGGTGCCAAATAAAATGATTGTGGTAAAGCCTTTCCCATAAATAAAAGATAACGCCAATAGTATAAAACGCTCCTCCTACCACTATCCATTGAAAACACGTAGAAGACACTGATTGCATAAGTGGTTTCATAATGAAAAGGGCCATCCAACCCATCACAACATAAACGAGAGTAGAGAGTAGCTTGTATTTATGGGTGAAAAAGTATTTGAAAACACTACCCAATAAAGTCATAGTCCAGAGTATACCTAATATCGTCCAGCCTCTAAAATCTTTAAAATGGGTAAATATGAAAGGAGTATAGCTGCCAGCAATGAGAAAGTATATACTAATATGATCCAGTATACGCATTTTTTTTCTTATTCCGTCTGTATACATGCTATGGTAAAGTGTAGAGGAAGTATACACCATCAATAAAGAGACACAAAAAATAACACATCCGGTAAAATACCAATAATTGTATTTGAAGTAGGCAGAATATAGCAATAATGGCGATAGCAATAAAAAAACAAAAATGCCCAAGCCATGTGATAACATATTGGCTAACTCCTCCCTAATGGTTTTTATATCATGTGCAACGTCTTCCGGAATATGGTTAGGTATAAATTTAAACATAGCTACTAAACGAAAAACTGCAGTGAATTGTTATGTAAACTAAGCGCTAAAACCATAAGTTTTTAATAAAATAACTCTAAATAATGAATTAATGAGGTCGTTCTAAAACTTAAAAGTAAGCCCATTGTATATTTGGTAGTTGCTGGTAGGGACATCAATAGGAGGTTTCGAGTCATAAAGATAATGCAGCAAAGCATTAAGTGATAAATGCTTATTGATTTTAAAGGATAGATTTGTGTCATTGCTTATTCTAAAATCATGAATATTCCCTATCAATGGTTGAACATAGGTGGTATTGGAAAAAGTAACAATAGCTTCAGGAGCCAAGGTAAATGTAAAGTAAGAACTCATCCTATTGGCTTGATCAGTAACATCGCGATCTGTTAATTTTTCACTTTCATGCATATAGGTCAGTCCGAAATAAAATTTTGCTTTTTCATATTGAGATAATTTAAATCTAATCCCTGCCCCATTAAGCCATCGGCTCTCTATTTTAATCAATGCATTAAATTGAATTTGGGTAAATCCCTCCAGTCGGATAAGGTCAGATATTTTTCTGTTGTACCTAAAATGAGCAAAACCGCTTTTGTTAAAAGAGGAACCATTCACATTTACTATTTCGGAATTTCCTACCAATAAATACAGATTTTTGTCTTGCTTCAATTGAACGTGACCATTAGTATTGAAAGAAAACAAGGATTTGGTAAATTTACTGGCACTTACTGCTACACCCATTTGTCCGCTCCAGCCGGTAGTATCCGTCACTAATCTTAGGCCTTCGATATTCAAAATTTGCGATTTGGCCGATGCCGCGAATATAAAAACTACAATTAACTGAAGCAATAATTTCTTTGAACTCACTTTAGTTGTTTTTAGGTTATTTGCTAAAATCATTCAAAATTATAAAATTTTACGTATTAATGTTGATTTTATTTAGTGAAACCCTATTTTATAATTATAAGAAAGGTAAATTAGATAGAGTTTTTGCGTATACTAATGGAATCATATTTTAAATATTATCCTAAAGGGTAACAATAAAAAATTGAAGTTGGTCTAAATTTGTAAAAATAAAATTACTTTTCTTTTTAAAAAAAATAACACAATGATGAAAAGCACAATTACCTTAGGATTGATTTTAGTAGGGTGCACAATCTTTGCCCAAAAAAAGTATGATATATCCATACAGGATCAAGGTCATGTAAGAGATGCTATCATTTCCATACCAACCAAGCCAATACCGGCAGGAGGTTATCCGGTAGTGTTTATGCTTCACGGTACAAGTGGAGACAGTGAGGTTTTTTATACTTCAAAAGGATGGAAAGAACTAGGTCAGGAAGAAAATTTCATTACAGTATTTCCTTCTTCATTGAAGTGGTGTTTTTTCGAAGATGGTATTAAAAAAAACAATACCAAATTTGTATGCGGTGATCTAGTCGATAAAATCTGTGAAGAACAAAAAAATGACTTAATTGACGATATAGCTTTTTTCAAGAAATTGATAAAACTTTTAGGCGACACTGTAAAAATAAATCCAAATAAAATATATGCCAGTGGATTCTCCAATGGAGATTTGATGGTCAATAAGATTGCCATGGATGCACCAACAGTATTTTCTGCAGTTGGAGGCAGTAGTGGAACTTTGCATGAATTGGACTCCCTTACTCCTACTAAAAGAATACCGATATGGTATATGGTAGGAACATCAGACGACCGGTTTTTGGTACCTCCATACACGTCAATTCCTTTTGGTGGTGACTCAAGTCTTGCATATCTTCAAAAAATAATTAAAAGATTTCTTACGTGTCAGGGATTGGCCGACAAATATCGATTGATAGAAAGTCCCATTAATAAAACATATGTGTTTGACGAATGCAGTATTGGAGAAACATGTGCCCCATTTTTTTTTACAATCAATAAAGGGCAGACACATCAATTTCCAAATGGTCTTAATTATCCGTTTGACGCTCCAAAATATTTATGGTCTTTTTTCAGTGGCACATTATCCACTGCTATTAATGAAACCCAGCTTGAAAAACGGGATAATATAAAATGTTTTCCAAATCCCGTATACACTCAGGTTACGATTCAACCTCACTTGAAAGCAGACCAAAAATGGTCGCTGGAATTGACAGATATGTTTGGCAAAAAAATCACTAAAGTCGAAGACATTGAAACTGATACTTATGTGTTACAAAGAAATACTATCCCAAGTGGGGCATACATAGTCAGTATAAAGAGTCTACAAGGTACTATGTCAAGCAAACTCTTTTTCCAGTAGTACCAACCAAAAAAAAAGATCTGATTCCCCCAAAAAGGGTGAAGAAAATATGTTTTGTGTGGGATACTTTTGTAATAAAATCTTTGCAATGAATGATAGGTATTACAAAACGGATTTGCTCCATTCTATATTGCAGATGCCCAAGGTATTTCACAAGACAAAAATAGATTTAAGTCTTTTGAAAAATGCAAGGGCTTTACTTTTCTTGATTTTGGCATCAATGACTGCAAAAGCCATTGGCGTAGCACAAGGCAACCTTGTCATCATCAATAAATCCTTTGAAGATACACCCAGAAAAGGGGTTGATTTTTTTTCTATTGCAGGATGGTACGACTGTGGTGGGCTCAATTTTCCGGAAGAAACGCCGCCAGACATTCACCCTGGTGACTATTGGAGCAATAACAATCCACCCTCGGAAGGGAAAACTTACTTAGGCCTGGTAGTGAGAGACAATAATAGTTACGAAAGTATATCACAGCGATTAACGAAATCAATGGAATCCGGCAAATGCTACCTTTTTTCCATCGATTTGGCAAGAAGTAATAAATATATGAGTATTGCAAGATTGACCAATAAGGAATTAAATTACACGACTCCTGCAATTTTGAGAATCTGGGCTGGAAGCGGTTTGTGCAATGAAGTTGAATTGCTCGGAGAATCTACGATAATAAATCATGAGGAATGGCGGACTTACCAATTCAGATTTTCACCTAAGGCAGATTATAAATTTATTACAATTGAAGCCTATTGGAAGCAAACAACCAACGCTAAATACTGCGGCCATATTCTCATTGACAATCTGAGCGATTTTGAAATTATGGATTGCAATAGAGCCATGGTAAGTTTAGTAAATAAGAAAGATGGGCAGCCTATAGAGGATAATAAAGTTGAATTGCCATTGCACAAAAGAGGTAGAATAGATAAAGCTAGAACAACTGGTGAGTCTGTAAATGAAACTGCAAAACTGAAAATTTTGGAAGCATTAGACATCGAAAAGATCATAGTTGGTAGTACAATTGAAGTAAAAAACTTATATTTTAAAGCAGATACCACATCTATTGATGTCTCGTCGTATGGTGTATTGGATGAAATATATGACTTCTTAAAGACCAACCGTAAAGTTACCATTGAAATAGGTGGACATACCAATGGGTTACCCGACCACAGCTATTGTGATCGTTTATCAAAAGCAAGATCAAAAGCAGTGTATGATTATCTAGTAGGCCGCGGCATAGATGTTTCAAGGCTTACATACAAAGGATATGGCAAAAGAAAAAGCCTGGCAAGTGATGCTACTGAAGATGGACGATTGAAAAATCAAAGAGTTGAAATAAAAATAATAAAGTTGTTATAAAAAGTATTTATCAAATAATATTCTGATAATTATAAAAGATTCCAATTCACACCAAGCCTCGTTATGATTGGGCATGACTAATTATCTGGATTTTACAAACATTTAATCTTAAAAAAAATTAAAAGCCAGAGTCAATTGCCGAAAAATAGCAATTGCATCAGTAAATTGAAAGATAAAAGAGCAAATCTTAATAAACATTAACTCTTTTCGCCAAATTTTAATTGGCTTTTGATGATATATGTTGAAACGGTAATTATTTTTCATAAGCAATTTAAAATTTGTTCTCTACTAAACAATGGTCCTTTATGAGAAAGTAAAAGCGTAATACAGTTGAATTGATGGATGTTGAAATCCAATAGTAAAATTTATTTTTTGTCTTTCCAACTCCACCACAGCAGTTTTTCTGCTTGGCGTTTGTCCTCAGGTGTTTCTGCAAAGTATACCGCACATTTAAATACATAGAGCAGGCATCTGTCCTGAACTGAACCGGCAAAAAGATTGGATTCGTCATAGAGCTGATAGGGGTCTCTACCCTGCAATTCATTTATTGATTTGATGTTTATATTCCATAAATCATTGGCTATAGATTTACCGACCCCAGGTATAATCATCAATTCTTTAATGGCTTTTGCTTTTTCAATTTCCACTATAAATAATTAAAAATAAATTATTTTTAACAATGATTCAAAATGGGCTGTTATTGGAAAAAACCACCAGTAAGTATTTTTTTTAACTTAAAAGATTATATACCAAAAGTGCCTATTAGATTGTCCATGTTAGGTGTTGTAGCGCCTTCCTTCTTTTCTATGGTGATGGCATAAGTAGTGACATTGTCGATGTAATCTACTTTTACAAAGCCATCATTTTCGCCAAATACTGTAAGAGGAATTGGCGCTTGTCCGTCTTTAAGTGCCCACAGTTGGTAAGCCTGATCTTCACTTATAGGAGGCAAGTTGTTAAGTTGAATGTAATTAAATTTATCTGACTTGCTGGTATGCATGTGCATCACCACATCTTTGTACTTTGACGTAGCGGTAAGCTTAGTCGTGCTAAGATGTGCATTTTTAAGGTCATTGATTATAGCATATTGGGACTGAGATTGCCGTTGCAATGAATCACAGTAGAGTTGATCTTTTTCGAATTGTGCTTTTTCTTTTTTCCATAGAGCTGCACTGTAAAAATAAACGCCAAAGCCAATAGCTGAAAGGAGCAGCAGCAAAGAATTTAAGCCATTCCACCAATTATTTTTTGACTTGGTTGTTGGACCTGATTTGCTAGATGGTGGTGTATTTAGTTTTACATTTTGAGCATTGATTTTAGAAAAGAGATCGTCTTTAAGATCAGAAGGAACTTTGACCCCATGGAGCATAGCAAACTGCTCAGCTGCTCTGCTGATTTCAAAGATTTCTGCCCTGATTTCAGTATGGAGAGTCGCCATACGTTCTACCTCTGTTCTTTCAGCTGGTGAAAGTTGGTCAAAAACGTATAACTCAAGTATACCTGACGATATGTATTCCTTAATATCCAATGTTTAACTTAATAATGTCATAAAATACAATAAATGTCTTTCGTTTTTTAAAGTGTCTCTCAATATATTCATAGCTTCCCGCAATCTTGTTTTTACGGTACCAAGAGGCATTTCAAAATGGTCTGCTATCTCCTGTTGTGTATAACCTTCCAAAAACATTTTCTCGACCAATACTTTATACTTTTCTGGCAGTGCTTTGGTCAGCTTATCCATATCTCCAGTCCTAACCTTTGGAGATATTTCAAGACCATAGTCCGAAACGGAAAGAGACTGATTGCTTTTGTCATTCTTAAATCCCTTGGATCTGGAAGTATCTATCGCTGCATTTCTTGCGATAGAAGCCATCCATGTAAATACGGTGGCTTTGGTGTCATCGTACATATGGATGTTGTTCCATACCTTTAA
>JAYUTD010000272.1:0-4585 GCA_043755305.1 Saprospiraceae bacterium | reverse complement strand
CCTTCTTCATTGCCTTCTATATTGGCAACAGCAGTGATTTCAATGCTGCCATTTGCAGCCCACTGATTGTATAGATTTTTCGGAATTGTGAATTTTCTTGTTGTCGTCACGCATACCGTATCAACGGTTACCGCTGTTTGCCCAATAGGAAATCCGCCTTCACCAACGATGTAAAAAAACTCTTTGTTGTTATTGAAATCTCCGGTCACCTGCACTGTCAATTCTGCATCGGTATCTGCATATTTGATTAGCGGTGTATTGTTGAAAGTTACAACCTTATTGTTCGCTACATGTATGTTGCCATTTTCAATAAATTTAAAAGTGATTTTCTGTATTTCACCTGAACTAGGAGCTATTGCATTGTAATTTTCAGGAAATTGGCAATTGTCAATAACCGATAACGTCAAAGGAATCGAAATGTCTTCAAGGCAATTGTTTTGGGATAAATTCAAAATGGTATCCCTGGGGCAAGCTATCTGCGGTGCAATTTTGTCGTTGACTTTTAAATTAATACTGCAGGTTGTGGTGTTTTTTGCACAGTCCTGGTATAGTATTTTCAAATCATAAACACCCACATTAAATCTCCTGGAATAAGTGGTAAGTCCGGTGGTTTCAATTGTATCGGTACTGTTGTTTTCTACATAAAACGTTCTAATTAAATTGCCTGTATTAATAGGAAACGTAAAAGAACTGTTGACCCGAGAAGTAATTGCACAAACATCATTGATCGAAAGGATGGGTATAGGACCTACATTAGGAATAAGGGTGAAATTGATAAAGCCGTCTGCTATCCAGGATTGAAGTTTGGTTTGGTCAATGAAAAAAGAGGTTTGACTTTCTCCGCATTGCTTATTGGTATTATTTGTTTTTCCTACAACATTGCCGTCTTCATCCACAATATTGAAAAATTCTGAAGCATCATCGGCATCTGTACTGATGAGGTTAAGGTTAAATGTGGCATTGCCAATGATGGTAAAAGCATTGGAATTGTATGGCCCAAATTTCAGTGCCACCGGATCTACAATTACTTCATTGTCTCCAGGTGAAGCAGATTTTATAGTGGAAGTAGAAAATCGCACTACGGGGGAACTATATTGACTGCAATCATCTGTAGCCGAAGCAATTTCTAGATCAATATTTGTGCTGCAATCTACAGCGTCAACCTCCCTGGTAATAGAATTCTGGCAATTGGAAACAACGGGGGCATTAACGTCAATAATGCCGAAATATGCTGAAGTTACGGAGGCATTACCACATTTATCATAAAATACAAAGTCAACTTTTTCTGCCCGGGAATAACCTTTGGGTTCATTGATACAATTGGCAATATCCAATTGGTCGGGATAAGTGCCCGGAAAAGTAAGGGTGTCTTTGATGTTGTAACTACCCGGGACAGCTGCAAAACTATTTAATCCATTGTTGCACTTGTCAAAAGCTGTACTTGTTCCTCTTGCATTCAGCCAGGTGGTAAAGGCTATGTTGATATCCCCTAAAGTATTGCACTCAATGCCTTGGTTTTTAGCAGGCACAGTAATAGATGGGGCAGTTTTATCAATGGTAGTGATGACCTGTGAAAAAGTGCTGCGGTTTAGGCATACATCTTTTGCCTCGTATTTCCTTAATACAATGGAGTTGCAACTTAGCCCTGAAATAATGCTGTCGCTGAAAGTAATGAACGTAGGGCTACAATTGTCTTTCTTTACTGTGAGCAATGAATCAAGCAAAGCATTATTGTTACATTCTATGGTTTTTGTGGCGCTACCTGAAATGACAGGTGGCCTGTCATCGATAACGGTTATTTTTTGCGTATGTTCTATATTATTGTTGCATCCATCGTTGGCTGTCCATTTTCGTAAAATAGCATAATTGTAATGGTCGCACTTTGTTGTGTCAGGATTTTGGGTTTTGGTTTCGGAAAAAATTACGGGTGTATTTCCACTGCATGCGTCAACGGCTGTGATTACCGGTTTTACAGGTATTTCACTGCATTGCACCGTTACATTAGCCGGGCTGGTTGACAATACCGGCGGCTTAGTATCTTTTACTTCAAACCTTCTGATGCTTGATATCTTTTCAAGCCCACATTCATCTATGACTTTGAAACTCACACTTACATTCCAGTTGCAGGCATTGGCAGGAATGGTTGGGTATGGTCCGGTCAAAATGGAATCTGTGCCAAACAAGCCTGTAGAGGTATTGAAATTGAACTGCACCCACTTGACTGTTGGACTGCATACATCAATTCCTTTTGCGCCACCTTGGTTTTTGATCCACTTTAAAAGAGAATCTTGTGCCCCAGCGGTGCATTCAATTGAGGATGAAGTCGGTTCAATAAAGATGGATGGTTCCAGAGAATCCTTTACGCTAAAAGTGGCAAAGAAAGGGCCAGCTATATTATTGGAAGGATCTGTGACAACCCATGAAATCCGGACATTTTTTGTATTGCCACATAGGGTGTCTTTTGAGTTGTTAAAAATATTGAGGGCGGTACTGAATTGTATGTTTGGAACAAATAGCACGGTACCACTATTATCGGTAGCTTGGGCGCCACCAGCTGTATTGTACCAATTGGTAAAAGCTATGGTCGGATCTGTGCCCTCGCAAGGCACTGCTTTGGATATTGGTGGAACTGTCACTACAGGTGGAGTGGTGTCTTGTGCAAAAACATCAGCTACACATATTATGGCAATTAATATATGAAAAATCCAGCGGTATGACTTGTTGATTGTCTTCATCCTTGTATTCAAATCTACTAGCGAATATAAGTGAAAATGCTGTAATAATTGTATCCTGCATTCATTTTAAATCTTGTAATCGCTCGGCAGGAATAGATTTCAAAATAAAATTCCGATTTTTTGATGTACGTCCAATATTTTAATCCATTTATCTAATAAAATGTGAATGTATGTAACTGACACAATAAATTTACCGTAATATAAGTTTTAAGGCTGTTAATTTAATGGCAGAAATAATTTTTGTATTGACTTATAGTTTTAGCAGTCAATGTAATACACTTAACATATTTATTTAATATATTTGCAATCTAAATCGACTTTTCATGAGACAACTTGGGAACTTTTTCATTTTTTGTTCTGGTATTGACCGTACAATTTTAGCTCAATCTCCTACTGAATACAATAAATATACCGGTATAGGGGCTACTGTATTTTTCACAGGAGTATTTGCCATGGTCGCTTCCAACTATGCTTTGTATACTGTCTTCAATAATATATGGATTGCTTCCGCTTTTGGATTGCTTTGGGGATTGCTCATTTTCAATCTGGACAGGTACATCGTGTCAAGCTTAAAAAAGAAAGGCTATTTTTTCAGGGACTTTGGTTTAGCATTGCCCAGGATTGTGCTTGCGGTTATTATCAGTATTGTCATTTCCAAACCATTGGAATTGAAAATATTTGAAACAGAAATAAATGCTGAAATCATTTCTATGCAGCAGGAAAAGCGAAAAGAACATGAAGACTTACTCAAGTCGAGGTACCAAAATGACATCGACAAACTTGATACAGAGATTCTTGCCATAAATGAAAAAGTGGCTGGCTTAAGGGCAAATAAAGACAATCTAAAGTTAGACGCATTAGGTGAAGCCGATGGGACCGGTGGGTCTAAAATCAGAAATATGGGTCCAATCTATAAAGCAAAGATGGCAGCCGCTGCCCTGGCAGAAGAGGACCTTAAAGCCAAGGAAACAGAATATTCACCGCAACTTGCAGAAAAGGAAGCAAGAAAAAAAGTTATCCTTGCCGAGCGGGATGCGGATATGAAAAAAATGGAATTTGCTGCTCTTACAGGCTTTGCATCAAGAATGGAAGCATTGAGTCGGGTAACTGCTAAGTCTCACGCAGTACTTATTGCAAGTTTGTTTTTGATGCTCTTATTTATAGCCATAGAGACTGCCCCTTTATTTGTAAAATTGATCTCTGAGCGCTCTCCATACGATTATTTATTGGACAAAATAGAAGTGGCTGTGGAGATGGACCACAAAGAATTTACCACAATGAAAAAAATGGAAGTCAACAATAGACTTGATTTAGAGCAAAAGACGAGAGCCCATAAAAACCATGAACTCATATCTGCAGATAGCGAATTGTTTTCTCATGCGTTGCAATCTGAAGTTGAAGCATTGAAGCGAGGACAACTTGGTCTTAAAGATTACTTACAGAAATCCAGGGCATTGAAGGGTGAAGCGTTGGGATAATAAATAATCAAATAATTTGAATAATCGAATAATCGAATGAATGGGTCGTCCTGGAAAAAATTATCTTTTTTTGATTAATATTTTAGTGAAAAAACTTTAAGCGCCCAAGCCATACACTATGCTGTATGCATCATTGCTTACTTTAACGGCACCGTCATATTTACCGGGCACTTTGGTGTAATGCATAGGCCCTTCCAGTACTTTTTTATGGGTAAAATACGTGAGTAAAATGGCTTCTTTAAGCATGCCATAGAATTTAGGTTTGTCTTCTTCTTTGGTTTCTTTGTTGAAGTATTTTTTATCCATATCATTGACAACAGTGAATTTATCTTCCTCTGAAAGTTGAACAAATGGCTTTTTATACTTGTCATG
>JAYUTD010000271.1:0-4596 GCA_043755305.1 Saprospiraceae bacterium | reverse complement strand
CCTTGCAGAAATGAGCATGTGGAGTATATGACATTGAGGGTAAAATGCGGCAGTGGATACAGCTTCACCTCCTCTCATGCCGCAAACCATTTTGCAATAGCTACTTTTTTAAGCTTTACCCTGGGGCATTATTTCAAAAAGATCCGTTACCCATTGTACTTGTGGGCAGGGCTTATTTGCTTGGCTCAGGTATACGTGGGCGTGCATTTTCCGCTCGATGTAGTCTGTGGGGCAATGCTAGGTTTTACGGTAGGCTACCTTTTAGCAGCGGTCTTCAATTATTATTATGGCCATCTATTGGCCGATAGGCATCATTGGATACAGGCATGAATATCCGGCAGGCATTGATGTCAGGCAAAAGTGGTTCATTGTCAAAAGCAGTAATTCAGCACATACAGCTTCACCCTGAAGCTTTTCCGGAATTAATGGACTGTTTTTTTGATGAAGACTTGATGGTGTGCCAGCGGTCAGCGATCACGGTTGGAAAAATTGTAGAAACAAGACAAGCAATCATTGAGCCATACATCAGGAAAATGCTTAAAGCGCAATCTACACCCATCAATTCAGCAATCAGAAGAAATGTGGTACGGACATTTGCATGGATGGATATCCCTGAAAAGTATAGAGGCGAGGTTTTTGATCTTTGTTTCAATTATATTAATGATCCAAAAGAAGCCATCGCCGTCAGAGCCTTTGCTATGGCTATTTGTGGTAAGATTTGCAGCTATTACCCGGAATTGAAAGAAGAGCTCCTACTCGTCATTCAATTGCATGAAGAATTTGGTTCTCCTGCTTTTAAGTCACAGGCAAGAAAGGTCAGAAGGCAGTTGGGTAATATAGAAAGAATTAAGTAATAAAGCAGCACTCCATAGCGTTTAATTACCCTTGAGCATTTCATTTTTTTGACTTATCTTTACCATATGAGAATCTTGCATACCTTTGCCTTCTTCATTGGTTGTCTATCGAGCCTGCACTCCGCTTGTGACAAACTTAGATCGGTAGCAATTGCTGATACTGCACAAACTGCAGCAACCATTACATGGAAAGACAATAATACAAACATCATAGGTTATCAGCTAGCTTTAAATTTCAAAGGTATGCCCCTGAAAGATGCAAAAAAAGCCGCCATGGTAACTACTAAAAGTGCTACCTTGACTGACCTTGTTTCAGGTACCGCCTACTCATTTTGGATACGAACCATTTGCGCCATAAATGACACCAGTAAGTGGGAAGGGCCATTTCCATTAATTACAGTATTGAGCAATCCTTCCAGATGTAATCTTGGTCTGGAACTTACAGACAACAGTTGCAATTCGCCCAGAGGTGGGGACGACTATAGTATAGATGTCGAAAATGTGGCAGCCGGGCAAAATGTGTACCTGGAGTCTGTATCCCTCATCATAAGCCATACCTGGCCTGCCGACCTTACACTGAAATTGGAAAACCCACAAGGCCAATCCATTGTGCTGTCCAAAGAAAATGGCACATTGACCGATGATTTTGGTATCGTCGACAATGCATGTGACCGGCCGTGCATCTTTTCAGCATCTGCCTGCCAATCCATCAAAGGAGGCGCTCCGCCTTTTGAAGGCAACTTCGAACCTGAAGAACCACTGCAAGCCCTTTTTACTTCAAATCCCAATGGCAGATGGAAACTAAAAATTTGTGATGGTGCCATCAATGACAAAGGCATTTTGCGCTATGTATCGCTCAAGTTTTCTCCTATACAGTGCAAGTTGGTCGAAAATTATTACGTAAGTACGCTTTCAGACAAGTCATTTGAAGTGCAATGGGAAAAGCCCGACAACTGCACGCTAATGGAAGTAAATTACAAGAAGAAAAGTGACGCTGTTTTTGAAAAAAAAGAAAAACTATTGTGTGCCAATGGAAAAGTTACCATCCTAAATTTAAGTCCTGATACGGAATACGATTACTACCTAGTATCTGATTGTGCCACATCCAAAAGCAGCCCTACATGCATACGTACCATCAAGACGCTTTGCGCTCCCTCTACGGTTGCTGTAAATTTCGACCAACTTATACCTTGTGATATTGCCTGCAATACTGCGTGCAACATTACCGGCGCATTCAATAATATAGACGACGATGATTTAGACTGGATTTTAAATGAAGGCAGCACACCTACAGAATTTACAGGACCAGAAAGCGGATTGTATGAAGGTGGAAAGTACCTTTATCTGGAAAGCAATCCATCCTTATGTGGCATAAATAAATCAGCGGTGCTCGAGTCAAAATGTATGAAGAGCAATGGCAATCCCGGCAATTGCGATCTTTCATTTTTTTACCATATGAATGGCAAAGACATTGGCGGGCTTTCTGTCAAAAAATCTATCAACCATGGCAGTACCTGGTTTTCATTGTTTGAAATGTCAGGTGACAAAGGCAATCAATGGCTCAATACAGAAATAAATTTGGGTTTAAATAATGCCGAATATTTTAAACTAAGATTTGAATCGAATACTACACAAGGAGTAGAAGGAGATATTGCACTGGACCAATTGAATATTTCAAATGCAAATTTAATTGCAGAGAATATTTTTTATGCCGACAAAGATGGCGATGGATATGGCGTCAGCGATGACACCGTTCGATTGTGCACGTCCACTCCACCTAATAGGTATTCAATCTTAAAAGGAGATTGCAATGACAGTGACCCGATGATAAATCCTGGTAAACCTGATATTCCTTGCAATTTGGTAGACGAAAACTGTGATGGTATATTGGAACTCAAAGATCTATTGAATCCAATGTCTATAGTTTCAACTATTGTCGAAGATGAAACTTGTAAAGGGAAGAAAGATGGCCGAATAAAAATAGGTGTAACAGGCGGTACTTTGCCTTATACTTTTAAATGGAACAATGTACCGGGCAAGGATAGTTTGGTCAATTTAACCAAAGGCTTTTATATCTCTAATATTTCAGATGCCAATGGTTGTGGGGTAGAATCCAATAGCATTGAGGTAAAGACAAAATCAAATTTTGACATTTTTATTGAATCTATTAAAAAACCAAGCTGTAAAGGGGTTGCAAATGGAGAAATCAAGATCAACCACAGCGGGTTGTTTCCACCTTTTGAATATCTGTGGAGCAATGGAAGTACCACAAAAAATATTGCCAATATCAAAGAGGGTGAGTATAAGTTGACTGTAAAAGATAATCTTGGATGTGAAGCTGAATCACAACCGATAGAAGTTTCCTCATTGTCCACACTCAATGCCGTCAATTCTTTTATCAAAAACCCTTTATGCTTTGGGGATAGCACAGGCATACTTGATTTTGATGTCATTGCTGGTGTACCGCCTTATAGCTTTAAATGGCTAGATGGGTATTCAAAAAAAAGAAGAGAAAAATTGCCTGATGGTATTTATGCAGTGACAATATCGGATGGAACGAGTTGTATTACTGAATTGAAGGGAGTAATCAAACAGCCTGATTCTATTGCCACACGGATTACCAATATTGAGGAAGTAAGGTGTCATGGCAATGCCACAGGACAGATTAAACTCAAAGTTACAGGTGGTGTAGAGCCTTACGATTTTCAATGGCAAGATGGCAATATACTTCAAAATAGAAATAATCTAAAAGCAGGATTTTATAGAGTCACGGTTTCTGACAATAATGGTTGTAAAAATTTATTGAATAATATAGTGGTTAAGCAAAGTGATTCTCTTTATTACACCATAGATTCATTGGTCAATGCTTCTTGCCTGAATAAAAGCAATGGAGCAATATATACTTCGATTTACGGAGGCCTTCCACCTTATACTTATTATTGGTCCGGTGGCTTAAGCCAGAATAATATTAATGATCATTTACTACCGGTAAATTATATACTCACAGTGGTAGATAATTACAATTGTAAACTAACCACTGATGCCATACAAATTCAAAATAAAAACCTTTCCTACCCAATTGATATTTCAATAGTAAATGGGGTAGTATGCCCTGATGGGAAGAGCGGAAGTGTAGTTGCCTATTGCCCAAAAGCCAAGCCTCCATTGGATTTCAATTGGAGCATCGGTATACAAAATAAGAAAAATAACTTTTTGGATACCATTGCAAATTTAGGCTCCGGGGTGTACTCTGTGACCATTACAGACGATGAAGCTTGTGTAAGTATTTCGCAAGCTGTAGAATTTAATAAAATACCGGCTTTCAACGCATTGATTGATACAAAAAACAATGTGTGCAATACTTCAGCAGAGGGCAAGATTACAACAGTGATAAGCGGTGGCACACAACCATTGACCTATATCTGGTCCAATGGAGATACCACAGATTCTATCGAAAATTTAGAAAACGGAATGTACACTTTTAAAGCGATTGATGCCAAAGGCTGTACATTTGAATCGCAGGCCATCATCATAAATTCTACCTCCGATATAATAGTTAGCTACCTATCCGTACCTACCCATCAGGGTAAAAAAGAAGGATCCCTTTTGATTTTAGCTTCAGGTGGAAAAGGAGGATATAAAATAAAATGGGAAGACGAAAAGATAACGGGCTTTAATCCGACGGGATTAATGGGCGGTATCTACCGGTTTACGCTAACGGATGAACTCAATTGTTCCATTG
>JAYUTD010000270.1:0-4602 GCA_043755305.1 Saprospiraceae bacterium | reverse complement strand
TACATATATGGATATTATTATGACAATAATACAAATAAATATACATATAGCATTGCATCATTGTGCGCCATTATTAAATATAATATACTCATTAACAGTATAATGTATAGGATAAATTTACCGTTGATTTCAATAACTTTAAGAAATAGATATTATTTACAACTTATTTTAAAGTATGTATGGATGATAGGATAATGTATTTCGCAAGACCAATTGAAAATGTATAAATAACACAATAAAATAATAGCATAATATTATAAAATATGCAGCAAGATTCATTTCCATTCAAAAATAGGTGTAGAGTAATATAGCTGCGGAAAAGCTACCCCTGTACATCAGTCCTCATTGGTAAGGCAAATCGGCCGAGCAAACATTGGTATTACCATTCCTTTCATGGCGACTGTTCGACGTAAAATTGAAAATAAGCTACAAAAGAGGGTCCATCGGAAAAGAATAAGATTTGCCTTGAAGTCTTTATTTATTTTTAAAAGATTAACTCTTTGCAGATGGTATCGGTGAAATGGTGGTGTTAGTAGGAAGGAGAACCAATTAGAAAAAAAAAGAGACCAGTCGTTTTCCCCATGACTGGCCTCAAGTAACAATTGCTTAAGTAAAATCCTTAATAATCTGAACACTTGTACTATGCGAATACCTTGCCACTTTGCCAAACTCTTTTAGCTAAAATTAGGTATATTTCACATTGTATTAAATCGTTAAGTGTAATATTAAAGAAAACCAATAAAATATATAATTAAATAAATTAATTTATCGATAATTAAGGCTATTAATGATCCATTAAACCTATTTACTCCAAAAATCCAATGCCATTTTCCCAATAATCCACTATCATCTTCTATCTTTGGCCTACAAAAAAAACTATGCACGACATATACAATCAATGGACTCAGGCTAAGCATAAGCGGGAAAAGAAATTTGTCGTGCTTATTGATCCGGATAAATTGCGGCTCAATAAAATGGATCAGGTCATTGACCTCGCCAGGGAGGCAGGGGTAGATTACTTCTTTATAGGCGGCAGTCTTGTAGTCAATGATATGCTCGACAGCGTGCTTAAATCCATAAGAGAAAGGTGCGAAATACCTATGGTGTTGTTTCCAGGCAATAGTTTTCAACTTAGCTACAAGGCAGATGCTTTGCTGTTTTTGTCGCTCATCTCGGGCAGAAATGCGGAATTGCTCATAGGCAAACATGTGATTACTGCGCCGTTTCTCAAGGTCAGCCCGCTTGAAATAATATCCACGGGTTATATGCTTATTGACGGAGGCATCCATACTACGGTGCAATATATGAGCAACACTACGCCTATACCTAGCAATAAAGAAGACATTGCTGTGTGTACTGCCCTGGCTGGCGAATTGCTTGGACTCAAGATGATTTATATGGATGCTGGAAGTGGCGCATTGCGGCCGGTACCTGTTGAAATGATAGAAGCGGTATCATCGGCCATCAGCATACCACTTATTGTAGGTGGCGGCATAAAAGACCCACGTAAAATAGAAGAAAACTTACATGCCGGTGCAGATATTATAGTAGTAGGCAATGCCATAGAAAGTGAGCCGGGCTTGATCAAAGAGATGGCTGCTGCATTTGATTCCTTCAAGCAAATGGTGTAGATTCCCTTATTTCAATAATCGTGTTCTATTTGATATGCGATAGCAATGGATCCAACAGGCAATTTACTGTTCTCGCTATATTGGACCAAGACAGTTCAAAAAATTAAATTTCATGGCAAATAGCGGATTTGCTTTCGATTTTACGCCTCACATTTGTGTTTTTTATATTAAAAAAATAATTATATATCGAAAAAAACAATTTCAGTGTTATTATTATTGGTATACATGCAAATAACACAGTCAATTCAATGTTTTATTTTGTAACAATTTGTAAATGTTAAATTTTACCAATTGTCAAATTCACCACTTTTTATATTTAATTTGATCAACTTTTTGTTTTACTTTTGCACCAGTCAAATTTTATGGGTACACTTATATTATTATCACTTCTCATGTTAGTGCTTATCGCCTTCTTTTCAGGGTCGGAGATAGCATTCGTATCTGCCAATAAATTGGGCATAGAGGTAATGAAAAATAAAGGCCATCGGGGTAAGATAATAGCAGGATTCTATGACAAACCTAAAGAGTTTTTGTCTTCCATGCTTGTGGGAGTGAATATTACGCTGGTACTCATTACTCTTTTCATGAGTAAATTACTGGAACCTGCACTTGGGGTATATTTTGGAGACGGCACTTTATCCTTGCTTTTGGTAGTGACGCTAATCATTACTGCTTTTGTACTGATATTCGGAGAGTTTTTGCCAAAGATTTTTTCTCAACTGTATGCCAATGAATTTTTATACAGATCAAGCTATTGGTTAAAGTTTGTTATGTGGCTTTTGCATACGCCGACATGGGTACTTACGAAGTTGACCAATTTCTTTATCAAAAAAGTATTTAGAATACAGACCGGCGAGGGCGATACCAGTCTTTCAAGACTTGACCTTCAGGATTACATCAATGAAAATGTTTCTTCTTCCGAGGACATAGATAAAGAGATACTCAACAATGCATTGAATCTGGGACAATTTAAAGTGCGGGATTGCATGATACCACGCAATGAAATTATTTACCTTGACAAAGGGGATAGAATTGAAGAAGTCGTGGAAATATTTAAAAAACATAAATTGTCCAGAATCATCGTAGTGGATGACGATATTGAGAATGTCGTAGGATATGTACACCACCAAAAGCTTTTGAAGAATCCAACAAAAATTGATAAGATTATATCACCCATTACTTTTGTACCAGACGCTATGGGTGTCAAGGACCTAATGCAAAAATTTATTAAAGAAAGGTACAACATAGCATGTGTGGTAGATGAATATGGCGGCATAGCAGGACTTATCACCCTTGAGGACATCCTAGAAGAGATTTTTGGAGAGATAGATGACGAGCACGATGACGAAGCTATGGTAGAAGAAATGATCTCTGAGGACGAGTACCTTTTTGCAGGAAGGCATGAAGTTACTTACCTCAATGAAAAATACCCATTGCTCAATCTTCCTGATGGGGAATACCAGACATTGTCGGGTTTGATTGTGATGTCAGAGGAAACGATTCCTGAACAAGGCGCAGAAATTATAATTGGAAACAATAAATATGTTTTAGAAAGCGTTAGCGACACTAAAATAGAAAAGGTTAGGATTTTAAGAATACATAGCAATAACAATGAGTAGACTAAAGATTTTTTTAACAGCGGTAACCTTATTAGGGGTAATGAAGGGTACTGCATTTAGCCAAAATGATGTGGCCAGCAACAATAAGCCGGTTTCATGCAATAAAATGGGCGCCTGGCTTTGGTACCTTAGAATGACCAAATTCAAAGACCATGCTGCATTGGCAGATTCTCTGGCCTCGCTTGGCGTAAAAAGGATATACATTAAGGTAGCAAATGGCCAGATAGATCTGGATAAGTGGCCGGAGATTATGGATGAAAAAGTACCCGCAGTATATGCAGAGAGAGGCATTGAAGCGTGGGCCTGGTCCTACAACTATCCGGGCAATGAAAGGAAGCAAGCCAATGCTTTGTATTTGGCCGCAAAACACGGATACAAAGGATTTGTGGTGGATATTGAAGCGCAATACGATGGCAAAGCGGTAGCTGCTTCCAAACTTTTTAATGCTTTTGACCAGGCAAGAAAAAAAGCAGAGAATGAAGAACTGATAGGCAATGGTACTTTTCCTATTTACTGCACTACATGGGGCAATCCTAGGGCACACAGATTCCCAATCGCCACCATCAACCAATATGCGGATGCTTTCATGCCGCAAACCTATGTTGAAAATTGGGGCAATGAGCATCTTGTAACATTAGAAGCAAGCATAGATGCCGTAAATACAGAGTATTATCAAATGGGGTGCACAAAGCCTATACACCATATCGTCTCTACTGAAAAAGGAGTCATGTCACCGGAGCAAGTAAATCGATTTTTATCTTATGCCGGCGAAGAAACAAGCGTGTGGCCAATTCCTGGCACCAACACATCTACCTTGCTTTGGGGCACCTGGCACAATATAGATTGGGATTATGACCACTGCAATAGCAATAGAAATGATTATGTAGCCAACCTCAGACCAGAACTCAAAGTGCATGCTTTTCCTAAGAAAAATGAAATACACGTAGAAGAACCACTTGCTTCAATGCAGATACTAAATGCAGCCGGTAATATGGTGGAGGAAGTACTCAATCCTTCAAGTGTCGTCGACATCAGTAAACTGGTAAGAGGCAAATATATGATCTCAGTCATTACGAGTACAGGCGATAAAATGTTAAAGTATTTTTACAAGAGATAGGTTTATTGCTACAATACTATAAGTAAAAAAGGGGCTTCATTTGAGGCCCCTTTTTTTTACCGTCTATGGTCGCCTCTTTTTAAGACCAATTTTTTACAGATTGACCGGTTTGTACTTAATACAGATGTTTTTAGGTTAAACCCAGAATTTGCAGTAGAAATGAACTGCATGGAAATCTGACTGCATATTTGTCATCGTACTCAATTTTATGTCCTCGCCGTAGCTTAGACTACGC
>JAYUTD010000269.1:0-11676 GCA_043755305.1 Saprospiraceae bacterium | reverse complement strand
TTGTAAGTAAGTAGTATCTGCACCCAATGGGTTAGTTACGATCAACGTTACATCGTAATTACCTGCTGCAGCATACGAAACTACAGGATTCGCAATGGTTGAAGTAGCCGGATTTCCTCCAGTAAATGTCCATGCATAAGTGGCTTCATTGCTTTTCGGCGCTTCATAATTTACTTGTATCGGTGCGCAAAATCCCAGCCCTTCAAGATTTGAAGTAAAGTTGGCATCAGGCAGATTGTAAAAAGCCACAAGTTGCGTATTGGAGTTGCTACCACACTCATTGGTGGCCGTTAATATAAATAAATAGTCACCATTGCTTGATGGTGTGTAAGTCACATTGGAAGATGTGTATGTTCCGCCATTAGGACCTGTCCATAACAATGAAGTCGCATTGGTGCTTGTACTGCTTAGATTGATAGATGCTCCACTTATAGCTGAAGCAAATTCAGCTGTAGGTAGTGTTTTTATGACTACTGTTTTAATAAAATCTACGGTGTCAGCACCTACTGCATTTTGGACGATCAATCTTACAGGGTAAGCGCCGGATGCAGCATAAGACACCTGTACTTCTGATGTAGTCGCTGTTGCAGGACTTCCACCATCAAAAGTCCAAATTCTGCTGGTTACAGTTCCTATAGATGCGTCTGTATAAGTTACATTTTCATTTGCACATATTTCACCGGTGGATGATTGTGTGCCGGCGGTTGGCGCAAGAAGGACTTCTACTGAACTTATTTTTTCTGTCTGACCACAAGGATTTGTAGTAATAAGTTTCACCACATAAGTACCCTGAGCCGCATAAGTATGCATAGGATTTTCTAATGCCGAAGTAGCCCCATCACCAAAATCCCAGGCATAGGACAAGGCATTGGCAGAAGTGCTGGTGAAAGTATACTCAAGGCCTGTATTTGTATAACCAAAATCAGTTACAGGTACGGTATTCACTTGTATATAATTTGGTAAGCTCAGAGTGTCGCTTCCAAAACTATTGGTGGTTACCAATGTCACATCATAGCTACCTGCTGCAGCATAGGATACCGTAGGATTTAATTCTGTTGATGCAGATGGGCTGCCTCCGGGAAATGTCCATGCATAGGAAGTGGGGTTATTGAGTGATGTGCTTGTAAAGGTTGTGGTAAATGTGGCACATCCTGTGTTGGCTGTAGCACTAAATGCCGAGATTGGAGTAGAAGTAGCGTTGACACTCTGCGTAGAAATATTTTCAGGACATTGCGCATTGTCGGCATGCAACTTCACCGCGTAACTTCCCGTTGCTGCATAAGTATGCACCGGGTTGGCTAGAGTACTTGTATTGCCATCACCAAATTCCCATAAATAGGTTGTAGTATTGGTAGATGTGCTTGTAAAAGCAAAAGTCAATCCTGTTTGCGTAAAGGTAAATGCGGATACAGGATTGGCATTTACAGTGATGTAATTTAAAATCGTTTTATTGTTTGCGCCTTGTCCATTACTCACAGTAAGAGATACCGGATAGGAGCCAGGGTTGGCATAATTTACCACAGGATTTGCAATCGTAGATGTTGCCGGATTTCCGCCCTGAAATGTCCAGCTGTAGGCCAATGTATTGTTGGATGAAGTACTGGTGTAATTCACGGTCATTGGATTGCAACCCACTTGCTGATTTGATGTAAAATTGGCAGTAGGCGGTGTAGCAATCTCGACATTGGATGTAAATGAAGACGTCCCGCAATTGTTTTGTATTTGCAATGTCACTATGTAAGTGCCATCATTTGTATAAGTGTGGCTAGGATTTTCATCAGTACTTGTGCTATTGTCGCCAAAATTCCAGTTGTAACTTGTAGCTCCTGTTGTCTCACTAGTATTGAAGAAGTCGACAACATTGCCATTGGTATTGAAATCAAAACTTGCAATCGGACTTGTCAAAATCTCAATTTCATCATTTAAGGTAAGCGTGTTGCTAAAGTTTCCATTGATAGCAGTAAGAGACACATTATAAGTACCTGCAGTATTGTACGTCACCAAGGGGTTTTTCTGTGTAGAGGTGGCTGGTGTGCCGCCTTCAAATACCCAGTTCCACTGGGTGACCGGACCTGTAGATTGATCTGTAAATTGTACTTTACCGGGCGTACATTGCTGGTTGTAGGTATAGGTAAATTGTGCATTAGGTGCATTAGAACTTACACAGGCACTAAGACAATTGGCGCCGTTGTAGTAATTTTGGATGTTTGTTTTTGAAGCAGTTGACCATTGTGTCACGTTTGATACAGATGGCGCCATAATAAATGGACTGCCGGAAGCATCGTGGTCTGCGTCAAAATTATGTCCCAATTCATGCGCGACCATTACTCTTTTGAGATTGGCATTGCTGGAGAAATCCTCGAGTGCGTTGTATTGAATGTTGGTACAAACTGCCCCTACCCATGCGATACCGATTGTCGATCCATCAAAATCTCTATTGGTCCATAGTGAGCCTACATCGTGCTGAGAGGTAAAACCACCAGGAGCCCAGTTTGTAAAACTATTTAAAACCGTACCTGCGTTCGTTGATGTCGTCCATGGATCACACGTACTGCAATTTGAAACAAACTGCTGCACAATGACAAACTTCAACTCATCCAAAAATTCATCGTCATAGTTGGTCTGTACATTATTGGTAACTCCGATGGCATGATTCTCGACAGCCGTAACACTGCCATAGCTTTGAAACATTAAATAATCTGAAGCGATTGCATACTGCACTTCTTTACAAGTGCCTACCAGCCTGCTTGCCTCAGCTGTATGGTTTTCGTGGCCAACGCTATGCTCATGGGTCGTGCCGCATTCCCTTTTTTTTGTATCGATGATATCTTTCTGATCGTATACTACATATTCATCTTTTGTTGCGTTGGAGTCAAAATGATACATTGGTTCTATAAAGATAGTTGAACCATTTTGTTCTATATAACCATAAATGTAATTGTCATTAAATGTCAAACTTGCCCTTCCTCCCTGACGGGTATATCCGTTCATCGGCAATGCTAGGGCAGACGGCTGATCGGCCACACCTGTGCTTGAAGAGACTGTAAGTCTGTAATTTGGTGCTATTATCTTTGAGTCAAACAGGGTCAAGTCCCAGTTATTTAATGTTATCGTTTTTTCATCACTTCGTTGGCTGATGAGGTTGTTCTTCAAAGAAGAAGCATTCACCCTTAGGATTTCATATTTTTTAAAGCTGCTTTGCAGCCTTTGATGATTTGATTGACCGCTGGCAATAAAATTTGCAAGCAACATAAATAAAAGAAATGACAAAGATTTTGAAAAATACTGCATCTTTAAAAAGTTGTTATTTTTGATTGGATAAATAAAAAGCAAATATAAATCATTGAAAGTTATTATTGTACAAACAAGTAGGCATAATATATTTAAAAATTAAAAATAAGTATAATGTTCAGTACAGCACCTAATGATTTAAAATAAAGCACATCTATATATTAGCAAATAATTATATATAAATACATATATTACAATAGAATTACATATATTTGTATAAATATTGCGTTATCATGCTATTAAACGATTATCTGGATGAAAATCCTTTGCTTTCAATAGAAAAAGACAGTACCACAAATGTCAAATTCTTGTCATTTGAAGTCTTTAAAGATGTCTTGATGGATCTCATTCAGTCCATAGACCCTGATGAGCAAATATCTATCGACTTGAGCGCTAAACTTTTGGCCAGGTTGAAAACGGATGAATTTTTCAGCAAGGCTTTAATCTTTACAGATTTAGCCAAAGAAGACAAAATCAAATTGCCGTTAAACCAAAAAAAAGACACAGTCGAGCAAACCAATACGTTGAAGCAATACAGGAGTGAGATTCAAATGTTTCTCGATTCATACCTGCACTTAAATTCTAAAAAATTCAACAGCGCCAGCGTAGCAGACCTCATTCATGAATTTGTAGCAGCACCCAGGATCCAGCCGACAATCTACTTCGGGCAATGGTTTATAACATTAGAAGAATACAACCACAAATTAGATTTAGTACAAAATGCGGCACAAATCTTTGAAAAAACCCTTACCCAAAATGGAGACTACAACGAGTCTTGCGATATAAGTAATTTGAATGACAAAGAGGCAACGATTCAATACATGCAAATTGCCATAGAGGACTTAAGCAATGGCAGATTGACCATAGAAGCCGAATTAAATAAAATAGGGAAAAAATGGAAGAAACAAGCGGCTGAAGGCTTTAATTTGGTGTACAGTCTTTATTTTGAATTGGACCACAAAGCCAAAGATTTTGAAAGGAGAAATAAAGTGTATGTAGCAAAGAAACCCGGCTTCCTCCAATTCAACAATATAGAAAAATCGAAATTTGAAGAATTTGAACAATTGAAAAAAGAAGCGATTTCATTGAGTGAACGATGCTATGTTTTTTTTGGAAAGCCCGTTTATACAAATGTTATCCAAAGCCAGGAGGACATTAAAGGCCTGCTCAATGAAGTAAATCAGAAACTGGCTGACTGGCCTCAATCGATCAATAATATACTATCTGAAAAAATTGGCAGATTAAGCAATATTAACACTGACAATGAACAGCTTATGGGCTGCATTGCTATGGTAGATGAGTACATTCTCGAGATGAATTCAAAAAATATTTGGAATAATAAAATAGAAATTAACTCAACCGTCTTCGCACAATACCAATTTTTTATTGATGAGCTTCTGGAGCGGTGTAGTAAAGTAATCGAAGTATACAGCAAAGAGGAAAACAGAAGAGAATGGGCAATGTTTTTATACCTTTTACCCAAAAAGGACCAGACATTTATTTCTAAATTTATAAAAGTACATCCCTCAAAATGGGTGGAGGAATTTAAGGCCTATTATTATATAAAATTGCTCCATTCATTGCATCATCCGCTTACAGCACACAATCAACAAGGTGGCAAGGAAATATTCCTTAAGTACCAATTGATTAAAGACATAAAATCAGCGAAGACAATTAACCATTTGTATGATCTTTTCAATGTCAGGTATGAAAAATTTAAAAAATCTACACCTAAATTGGCAAAACGGATATTGGCAGAAAAAAACACTATACTAAAAAATGATTTTACCAATCAGGAGCTTGCTTCTGTCTCAGCGGTCTTTCCAATAGCCATCCATCTTACAAGGGATGAAGAAATAAGTGCAATTGTAAATGTGGTGCATGATGAAACTGAAAAAACATATGAATTTTCAATTCAGTTGGAAAAACCAATAAATCATTTGGTGCACATACAGGATAAAATGAATGATATTGCCATGACAGAAAGATTTGGATTGGCAAGCAATCTTGCAAAATCGCTGCTTAATTACGTGACAGAATTTTCAATCTTGCAACTTAAGAATGCAAACATCATTTGCTTGTGGCCAGAGCCATTGTCAGAAAAATTAAAAACAAAATTAGACCAATATGGCGTAAAGCAGTTTAAAGTAAAAAGTAGAGAAGAAGAAGCGCTTATAGAAAGTATAATTGAGTCAAATAGAAGCCAAATTTTACTTACCATAAATGGTCTGCCAAATTATGAATGTCCGGAAGAAATAATTGATCAATACAAAGTAATGGAAGCATTTATTCATATTGGATTCAGCATTATTAACATTTGGTCGGTAGAGCTTTTGGACAATGATGAAAGGGTTTTCGAAGCTTTAGTAGGGAAATTGGCACAAGTATAGCGAGCCTTAAAAAGGGTAATTGACTGCTACTTGGATGTTGCCCAGGTTCTGTTCTCTTACTTTTCTCAAACCGTACCAATTTTTTCCATTGGTAGGAAAAGGATCCCGGACCCGATAGCCAAAATCGAGCCTTATATTGAAATAATTAAAGTCCCATCTCATTCCCCATCCTGCAGCAACTGCTAGTTGGTTGTAAAATTTGCTTCCAAATCTGGCGCCCGGGGTAGAATCGTATCCTTTCAATGCCCATACATTTCCCACATCCATAAAGAGAGCCCCTTCGAGAATCCACCATATATTAAACCTATATTCTATGTTGGCTTCAATCTTTATATCTCCCTGTGAGTAGGGTAGTATGTTTTCCCCTTTATCAGGTGGCTTTGGCTGAAATGTACCCGGACCAATAGACCTTGCAGCCCATGCCCTAAGGCTGTTGGGGCCTCCGACATTGAATTGTTTGACATAGGGTGAGGCCTGGTCTTTTTTCCAGGGTGATATGATGCCAAAATTGAGTCTGGTCACAAACGATTGTTTTCCTCTAAAATATTTTGTAATGCGGCCATCAATTTCAAATTTCACATACTTCGAAAAAGAGATGTTGCTAAGGGTCCATTCTGACTCTTTTCCATTGATCAGATTGGCCAGTCCATTGAGTGCAGAAATTTCAAAACCTGACATCTCGAAAGTGGTAAACAATGATTTTGCATACCCTTTGGCATTCCGTGGAGTATTGTAATTGTAATTGATGTTTCTAAAAAAAAGACCTGTAAATATATTGTCTTGAAAATTATTGACTAAGAAAGGATTGGCTTTAATAACGTTAAGCTGAAAACTGTCCGAAAGAAAATATTGATTATACGTTATCCCTATCTGATTCAATAATATACTTCTGGAGATTCGATCTGTAAACTTATATCCCAGTGAAGCATTAATGGTATTAATGGAATACAGGTTCCTGAAGTTGATGGAACTTACCCCACCGGAAAGTGCGGTTGTAGCGTTCTTGCTAAAAGAATTGTACACATTGTCTGAAGCAAGGTAAAATTTATTAAGGGCCCGGACGATTTTGGCAGGGTCTTTAAAGGTCGGGAATTCGATGGATCCGTCTAATGATAAATTCAATACCCTGAAAAGATTGCTTGGATTACTCAACTCCAATTGGGTGCTCGCTTCTGCATCTGTAGTAAATTTTTCACTGCCACCAAATAGATTTCTATTTGTAAATTGGGTACTTATACCGAAACCCAGTAAATTAAGCTGTTCTTTGCTGTTGGCAGATTTAGAAAGTGTGCTATTGAAGATGTCCATTCCTGTGTCTGTCGTCCATTTGCTATCATGCGGCGTGAGTTGTATGTCATAGTCGATAAAGGTGGAATCTTGCTTGCTTTTTCTTGGTATTATTTCTGCAAATCTATAAGCACCAAGGGATGAAAGTTTATTATAAGTATTGATTCGATCGTCTCTTTTTGTCAATTCGTTTCTTACAAAACTGATAGTTTGGCCTATAATATCAGGCTTTACGATATAAGTGGATTGTTCCCTTAAATATTTTATTCCGTTGACAATTTCCACATGAAGATCAGAGGTATCCTGCTTATGGTAGTGGTCCGTATATACCCTTATTTCTCCTACTTTATAATTTGGGTGAAACTTTTTACCATTTGGGAGAACTACCTCTATGATAATGTCAACCAAATAATTTCCAACAGTACTGTCTCCATTGATGAGAATGTAATTGGTTGCAAAATCTGCATACCCTTTGTTTTGCAGTACATTGACCATTCTGGCTTTTTCCAGTTCAAACTTGTCGCCGTCGAGTCCATCACCAATTTTTAAAAGAGATTGGTTTTTTATACCATTTACTTCCTTGAGGATTGACTCGTCTTTACTATAGTACTCAATGGATTTGATATTATACCTATGGCCAAGATTTACATTGTATGTAACAGTTGTAATTTTTTTGGTAGTAGCTACTTTATTTGTAACCGATGCATGGAAGAACCCTTTTTTAAATCTAAGGTACTGCTCCATTGCTCTAGTGGATGAATTGGTCAATTTTTCATCGTAGATGCTTGGCGGTTCTCCCAAACTTTTTCTTACCCAATTGTCTATCTTTGATGTATCTCCTGGCTCAGAGGATTTAAAGAAAATATATTCTCGGGGTATCCAGAAAAATTTTTTATTTTTCTGTTGCCGAACTAAAAAGGTAAGGTCCTGGGTCAATGACTCTTTGTTGAAATTTATGTCACTCCCATCAATTTCTATTTTTACTTCTTTTAAAAGCGACTCCCCTTCATCGAGAAATTTTGTACTTTTGCAAGACGAAATTAAAATTAATAAAATAACCAAAATGGATATTTTGCTAAAATTGACTCGAATATTATTAAAGCTTCGCATAGAATTGAATGAATTTATCAAAAAACCAACTGAAATATATTAAATCGCTTCATCAATCGAAATTTCGACAAATGTATGAAAATTTCATAGGAGAAGGGGATAAAGTTGTAACCGAATTGCTTCAAAGTAAAAATTTTGAAATAGAATTAATTGCTGCACTCCCTCATTGGATAGATCAGAACAAGACTATTCTTAAGCCTTACCTTAATGTATTGTATCCAGTAAACAACGAACAAATGGAGCAACTATCTACCCTAAAAGCCCCTTCTGAGGTGTTAATTATAGCTAAAAAGAAGCTGGGGAGTATTAATAATTTGTTAAATGAAGATTTCAAAGCTTTTTACCTGGACGGAGTGCAGGATCCTGGAAATGTAGGCACAATAATCAGGATTGCAGATTGGTATGGTATGGAAGCGGTAATAAGAAGCTTTGACACAGCAGATTTTTTTCATCCCAAAGTAGTTCAAGCAAGTATGGGAAGCATAGCGGGTATATCCCTTTGTGAAATGGACTATGAGCAACTTGCTACACTCAAAAATCTGACCATTTATGCCATGGATATGGATGGCCGGGATTTATCGAAATCGTCCATAAAAAGGCCTTGCATTGTTATTTTAGGCAATGAAGGCAAAGGCTTAAGCAATGGGCTTAAAGCGTCTTTTCCCCTCCTGAAATACCTTACGATAAAAGGCCACCAAAGCCGATTGGCGGAGTCCCTCAACGTAGGGGTGGCCGCAGGTATCGTGGCGGAAAAAATCTTTTCTTCATAGATTTCCTTGGCATTCTGCAACAGACAATTATATTTGCATGCTGTTAATACCAGCTATTTACTGTCTTTCGACACTCAAAAGGCCTTGTTTATAAAAAATTAAAACCAATAAGTATGTGTATTTTATTTTCTTATTTCTACTCCTTTATTTCCCCTGGCACAAGGGCTGGAATGCCTTTAAGCGTTTTATTACACGGTTTTTTTTTATGCTTGTCTCTGAATCAAATTCAAGCACAATGTTATTGGCAACAAAGTGCTGATTATACCATGGATATTGATTTTAATCCTTCTAATCACAGGTACAATGGGGTTCAAACAATTACATATACCAATCACTCTCCGGATACGCTCGATCACCTCTTTTACCACCTTTATTTCAATGCATTTCAACCGGGAAGCGAAATGGACACAAGGTCTGGTACTATTGTGGATCCTGACCCAAGAGTTGGGACAAGAATTTCAAAATTGACGGAAAAGGAAATTGGGTTTGAAAAAGTCAAAAGCTTAATGATGGATGGCAAACCATTGAGCTATAATATCGAAGGTACCATACTTGAAGTGGAATTGTCAAACCATAAAATACTTCCTGGCCAAACCGTAGTATTGGCGATGGAATTTGAAGCTCAGGTGCCTCTTCAGATTAGACGCTCAGGCCGAAACAATAAAGAAGGTATCGATTATTCTATGGCTCAATGGTACCCAAAATTATGTGAATATGACCCTATGGGATGGCACGCAAATCCATACGTAGCAAGGGAATTTTATGGTGTTTGGGGCAATTTTGATGTTAAAATTAATATTGATAGCAAATATATAGTAGCCGCTTCAGGCACTTTACTAAACGCCAATGAAATAGGACATGGTTATGCGGATGTGCAAATCAAAAAGAGGCCTGCAAAAACAACATGGCATTTTATCGCCAAAAACGTCCACGACTTTGTTTGGGCAGCAGATCCTGATTATACGCACAACTACATAAAAGCAGACGATGGCACTGAATTGCATTTTTTCTATCAGGAAAACGACAAAACAAAAGAGACCTGGACGAAATTGCCGGCGATTATGAAAAAAGCACTGGTTTGGATGAATGAAAGATATGGCAAATACCCTTATCCAACTTATTCATTTATTCAAGGTGGCGATGGTGGCATGGAATACCCTATGGCTACACTTATTACAGGCGAGAGAAGCATGATGAGTCTCGTCGGTGTATCGGTGCATGAGTGGATGCATTCCTGGTACCAAAATGTATTGGCGACCAATGAAGCACTATATCCATGGATGGATGAAGGATTTACTTCCTTTGCTGCCAGTGAAACCATGGATTACCTCATTCGTGAGAAAATGATAAAAGGTAAGCACGATGAAAACCCATTGAAGGAAACCATCATAGGCTATGGCGAGTTTGCTATTTCCGGCGCAGCGGAAGCATTGTCCACACATGCTGATCACTACAGGACAAATACAGCCTATGGCGTAGGCTCCTATACCAAGGGGCAATTATGCCTTGTACAGCTTGAGTATATTATGGGAAAAAGCACATTTGCAAAAGCACTTCTTAGGTATTTCAATGAGTGGAAGTTTAAGCACCCACACCCCAATGATTTTTTCAGGATTATGGAAAAAGAGGCGAATATGGAGCTCGATTGGTTCAATGAATATTGGGTCAATACCACTGCATTCACGGATTATAAAATTGATACAGTAAGTGAAAAGCAATTGGTTGTTTCAAAAATTGGTGAAATGCCTATGCCATTAGAAATTTTTGTGACAAGAAAGGATGGCAAAGTTGACATGTACTACATTCCTTTAGTGTTGATGAGGGGCGAAAAAAAACCGGAAGCAGACCAAGAAAATCGAACTATTTTACCTGATTGGACATGGGCAGCAATGTCTTATAAAATAGACTTAAAATGTGCAAAAGATAAAATTGAAAAGATAGAGATTAATCCGGACAACAGAATCATAGATGTAAATCAGATGGATAACCTTTGGATAAACCAAAATTAGGGCTTCAGAACACGCAGCGCAATCATAACAAAATATAAAGTAATATTTTAGATTTATTTTTCAATTTTGTTTTGCAACGCTGATATAAAACGACCGGCGTTGGTATTATTGTTTGCCATTGTCATTAATGCCAATATAATATTTATTCGTTTTTGTAATCTAAAAATAAATTACAATATTTAATTCAAGTTTTGTGAACAAATATTTATATTTGCGTTAGGTGCGTTTTTTTAACTTGAAGTTATAAAGAAGCCAGTCACATTATAACAACTAACATGAGAATTAACTTATTAATGATTTTGTTTTTGTTTGGGGGCATTAATTTAATGGTAGCTCAAATAAAAATAAAAGGTGAGGTAGTGGAGGAATCAAATGGTCAGCCGATTATTGGTGCGACAATTTTGGTCGAAGGTACTACAGATGGAGCCAATTCTGACTGGGATGGAAGCTTTGAATTCACTACAAATGCAAGGCCACCTTTCAACCTGATTATTTCCTATCTTGGGTATTCTACATTAACCCTGCCTTTTGCAGGCTCAAATACAAAATTGAAAATAAATATGTCAGAAGAAACGGTTTCAATTGCTCAAGTTGAAGTCGTGGGACAAAGGGTTACTGACAAACAAAAGCAAGCACCACTTACCGTAGAGTCACTTGACGCAATTGCCATAAAACAAACCGCCTCCACTGATTTTTATAACGGTTTAGGCGCATTGAAAGGGGTGGATTTGACCACTGCAAGCATTGGATTTACGATTATAAATACAAGAGGATTCAATAGTACCAGTCCTGTAAGATCGCTTCAAATTATAGATGGAG